>DATKVU010000108.1:0-51692 GCA_035529915.1 Clostridia bacterium | reverse complement strand
GGGCTCATAGTTGACTTGACCACTGCTTTTCTGATTTTTTTGGAATTAATTGCTTTAACTAGAGTTTCGAAGTTCTCTACTAGTTCTTTGGTTGGTTGGTCAAGTTGGCCGACAACCAGGTGGATTATGGGAAAGTCTTTTTCGGTTTTATAGAAAAGGGCATTGCTGGAAAACTTTTCTTGGGCCTTCTTGGGGTCAGGAACCAAAGTGCCATTTTTAGGATTGGGCATCAAACCTTGAGGACCTAAAGTTTTGGCCAAAGGCAGAATTTTAGGCATATCAGCTGGGGAAGCGAGCAAAACATCAAAATCAATTTTCCCCGTTTTTACTTTTTTTGCCACTTCATCGGAAAAAATAACTACTTTTCGCGTTTTGCCGCCAAAATGGGGTAGGGTAACTTCTCCGGAAAGGCCTTTTTCAACTACATTTAGATGAACTTCAACCGTCCCTTTAAAGTTGGCAAAGGAAATCTCTTTTAAAAGTTCAAACGCCTCTTTGGGAGGATAGCTTTTGCTTCGATCAACTTTGGCTTTGAGGCTTTGGTATTTTTTGCCTCGGACTCGGGGTTCTTTGGCTTTTTCCTGGACCTCTTGGGGGGTTTGAATTTCTTCGTTTAGTTTAGGCTCTTTGATAATAACCGCCTCGGCCGACATATCCGCAAAGCGCTCACCCTTACCTGAAGCTTTGAGTCTTTTTTCTTTATCTTTTTTAGCTTTAGCCATCTTTACTCCTCGATTTTAATTCCCATTGAGCGGGCAGTACCGGCGACAATTCTTTTGGCGGCTTTAAGGTCAGTCGTATTTAAGTCAGCCATTTTTTCTTGGGCAATTTTTTCAACTTGTTCTTTGGTTAAAGTAGCCACTACTTCTCGACCAGTTTTGCCTGAACCTTTTTCTAGTTTAAGTTCTTTTTTAATCATCGCCGAAACTGGAGGCAATTTAGTAATAAAAGAAAAAGTGCGGTTTTCATAAACAGTAATTACGGCTGGGATAATATTGCCTTTAAGCTTGGCAGTTTTTTCATTGTAAGCTTTAATAAAGTCCATAATTGGTAGACCGTGTTGACCCAAAGCTGGTCCAACCGGGGGAGCGGGAGTCGCTTCTCCGGCCGGTAAATTTAGTTTAATAATTGTTTTGACTTTTTTGGCGGGCATAAACTTAATATGATTTTTATAATTTCTTAACCTGGAGGAAATCCAGCTCTACTGGAGTTTCTCTTCCAAAAATAGAAACAAGCACCTTAACTTTACCTTTTTCTTCATCAATAGATTCAATCGAACCCAAGAATTCGGAGAAAGGCCCGTCAATAATTTTGATTGCTTCGCCAACCGAGAATTTAGCTCGATATTTGGGTGCTTCCATCTCCATAAACTTCTGAATTGTTTGCACCTCTTCATCAGAAATTGGAGTCGGCTTGTTGCCAATACCGACAAAGCCGGTAACTCCCTGGGTAGTGCGCACAGTCAACCAGGAATTATCATCCAAAATCATTCTTACCAGAATATAGCCGGGAAAAATTTTTTCGGTTACTTGATGCTTTTTGCCAGCTCGGATTTGAATTTGCTCTTGGGTGGGGATCAAAATTTCCAAGATTTTGTCGGCTAAACCTATGGTTTCTACTCTTTGTTTTAGATTGGCCATTACTTTGGCTTCATGGCCAGAATAAGTATGAACCACATACCATTTGGCTTGGGGATTATCTGATTTGGTAATAACCAAATGATTTTCAAGACCTTTTTTGGCTTTTTTTTCTTCCTTTTCTGGCATCTTTTTTATCTCCTTAAAATTACTTCTATTCCCTTAGTGAAGATAAAATCCAAGGCACCGACAAACAAGCCAACAATCAGCGAGATAACAATAACAACCGCAGTTAAGCGAATAACCTCCTCCCTGGTTGGCCAGGTGACTTTCGAAAGTTCGGATTTTACCTCACTCAAAAACTTAGCCGGTTTTGTCGACGGCATAGGATAATTTTAACATGCCAGTAGGGGAAAAACAATGGCAAAACCTCTTTAAGAGTTTAATCTAGAGGAGGCTTTTATAAGACGAGAAAAAAGGCTTTTAGTATTGTGAAGTATTTGCTTGGTTAAATCTTTTTGACTAATTTCATTAATTTTTTCTTGAATAAAATGAAGGTTTGCCGGTGTGTTAACCTTGCCCCGGTAGGGAGCAGGGGCAAGAAAAGGGGAGTCGGTTTCAATCAATAGTTTATCTTCAGGAATTAAGGGGATAATTGTTTGCAAGCCTACATCATAAGTTAAGTTGCCGTCAAAGCCAAAATACCAGTCCTTCGACAAGCTCAGGATCTTCGCGATTCTTTTTCTGCCGCCAGCATAACAATGAAATACTCCTCGCTGCGCTCGGCTGGATAAAATTTTGATTACTTCATCTGTGGCTTTTCGGGCATGAACAATGAGAGGGAGATTATACTTTTGAGCTAGTTTGATGTGGCCCAAAAAAAGACTTTCTTGGTCTTTGAGAGTTCTTTTTTCTTCTCCTGGGGGTGGCTCGCTGAAATCTAAGCCGGTTTCACCGATAGCGACAATAGGGTTTAGGGGATAGCGTTTAGCGTCTAGGATTATCTTTTCAAGAGATTGCAGTTGTTCATCAATTGGCATTTTGTTTTCTGGATCAGTTTTTTGAGGATGGATGCCAACTGAGGCAAATAAACACTCGGGATATTTTTGCGCCAGTTTTAGATTAGCAATCGAATCAGCCAAGTTGCTGGCAGCCAAGACAATGGCCAATACACCAGTTTTTTTACTCTCAGCAATGATTTTGTCTATTTGATTCTTTAGCTGGGGAAAATTAAGATGGGCATGAGTGTCAATCATAGAAAGTTAATGGTTGATAAAATCTTGTCCAAGAATGATTAGAAGATCACTATTTTCAGGCTTGTTTTCGCCGGCAGGCAAAGGTGAAATTTGAGTGCCCAAAAGGTTGGCAATTTCCTCAATAAGCTTTTCACTGATGCTGTTAAGGTTAACAATTAAGCTTTCCTGATAATCAGCAGTACTGGCATTATCGCTCTTAAGAATTTCGATATTGCTGATTTTTTCTTTTAAGAGTTTTTCTGCGGTTTCGGTTAAGCCAGTGGTTTTAGTACCATTATAAAGAACAATCTTGATTTCTTTGGTTTCTTGATCCGGATTTTCTGGTTGAGCAGATGGTTGGCTTGTCGGTGCGACACTGGTAATACTGGGAGTTACCTTAGCTGATTTGGGTTCTTTGGCTAGTCCGGCCAAGAAAAAATAAAGACTGGGAGCGATAATGCCAATACCTAGACCGATTAAGGCAAAACCAATCAGGTTAACAATTTTTGGAGAGTTCATAATTGGCATTATAGCAGATAAGTTTAAAATAATGATTTAAAAATAAATGAGATACAAAGAGGCAATAATGTATAAATTGTTCGAGATTGTTATATTAAACTGAAGCAAAACAATGATTATTTTTTATATATATCCTGGTAGAAAAAAATGGATTTTTATAGCAAGAACAACTTTGAGGTCTTTACCATTTTAGCTTGACAAAGAGCCTATATTTTTCGTTAAATCAGCTTAGTTATGGCAAAACCAATTACTAAAGCAGTAGTTTTAGCTGCCGGTTTCGGTACCAGATTTCTTCCTGCTTCAAAAGCGGTGGCTAAAGTAATGTTTCCGGTGATTGACAAACCGATTATTCAATTGGTGGTAGAAGAGTTGGTTAAAGCAGGGATAAACGATATTCACTTTGTCCTTTCTCCCTTTACCCAGGATATTAAAGAGCATTTCCAACCTTTTCCAGCCTTAAATGAGCTTTTGGCTAAATCTGGTAAAGAGGACCAGATTGAAGAGCTTAGAAAAATTGAAAATATGGCTAATTTTTCTTTTGGACTACAGCAAGAGGGCAGACATGGTATAGGAAAAGCAATTTTATCTGCAAGAGAGGTGGTTGGCGAGGCTCCTTTTGTTTTGCTTTTTGCGGATGAGTTTTATTGGGCGGACCCGCCCTGGATTACTCAACTGATTGAAGCTTACAATCAATATCCGGGATTAATCTTGGGCTGTATTAGAACTTCCAAACCTGAAGACGGGGCCAGATACGGATTTGTTACTGGAGAAAAAATTAGTGACACGATTACCAAAGTTGATGGTTTGGTAGAAAAGCCTGGAGTGGGTAAGGCGCCTTCGGATTTAGCCAGCATGTCGGGAATGGTTTTTGTGCCGGAAATTTTCAAATATTTTGAGAAGAGAGATAAGGAATTGCCTCCGGAAACAGAACTTTACCACACTTACGGCATTAAAGACTTGATTGATGATCAGTTCCCGGTTTATGCCCTAGAGTATCAAAACTATCGCTATTTTGATACAGGTGACAAACTAGGCTATTTAAAAGCCCTAGTTGAACTTGGCCTGGAGTCAAAAGAAATAGGAAAAGAATTTAAAGAATATCTTCAAAAGCTAAAGCTTTAGTTGCCTTTAACCCCTAGGAATTGCTATAACCGTTCTAAATGGTTGACAGACTTTTTCCCGGTGTTTGACTCAAAAAGAATTAGGCTTGCCTCGGGAAAATGAAGAGAAAAAGAGAGAAAGCAAACCTTTTATTTGGGATGAGCTAATGGTAATCCACGAGCAAAAGAGAGGAGTTACTGCCGCTTTTATTGACGTTGTTGTTGGAGACAGACCAATTGATTTGCCTGTGGAGCAAAAAGGGCGCTATTTTTTGGCCAGACATATCGCCCAGCTTCTTTGCCAGCGTTATAAACTAGACGGCAAAAAGCGGTTACCTGAAAAAAGAGATAAAGGCTACATGCTTGGCTGTAAGGCAGGTGAAATAGCTTGTTTGAGCTTTTACAGCGAGAAGTCTCTAGAGCTGCTTGAGACTATTTGAACTTGGTGGTTTCTTTGTGGAGAGTGGTTTTCTTGCAGAAACGGCAATACTTTTTCAAGACCATCTTTTCCGGAGTATTGATCTTGTTTCTTTGGCTTAGGTAGTTAGTCCGTTTGCAGCTAGAGCAAACCAGTCCGATCATCATTCTTTGTCCTTTGGCCATTTTTCCTCCAAAATCATAATCTTTATACTATCTCACCCGCAGTTATCACGGGCGGCTCATTTTCTTTCTCAACCTCAACTATTCCTGGCCCCCTTGGGGTAATTCTGACTCTGTCTCCCGGTTTTAGGGATTGTTTTCCAGGAGGGAAAATGACCTCTTTGGAGCTTCTTTCTAGACGAGCTACTATTGCTCCTCCTTTCCCATCTCTACCGGTGAGGCGAACATTCAAAACTGTGTCAATTTCTGTTGGTAACATATATTTAAGATTGAAGCAATTATAGCATAAAGGGGGAGAAATATCTCTGAGCCCAGGGCGGGGATCGAACCCGCGCTCTAACCCTTACCAAGGGTTTGTTTTACCACTAAACTACCTGGGCACCTATCATATTTTAACAAATGAGCATAGTCTGAGCAAGACCTAGCTAAGATTTTTTGGGTTTTATTCGGAATTATCAAGGCAGGAAAAAATGAGGATTTAAGCATATAAAATTTGAACAATCTAGCTAAAACTTAAGTATTATCGAGAAAGTTGACATAAAAGAAAAACGGTGTTATAATTCTTTTACTTTAGTTAAGATGAGAAAGTCCGATGTTTCATCGGACTTTTTTTATGCTTGAAACAGTCGTTTCTTTACTAACCTCTTCTTTGGTTCTTTTATCCAATAACTACCAGGTTCAGTTTGTTTCTCCCAGTGCCCAGCTAGTTTCTGTCGAAAAAGAGCCAGTTTTGGCTTCGGCAACTTTGGATCTTTGTTTTCGCCATCCTCAGCCCAAGATGAGCCAAGGCTTTAAAGAAAATATTTTGAAAGCTTTGGAGTACCTAGAAAAAGATAACGGTGATAAAACCATCTTGGCGCTAGGAGAAGTTTTTGCCTTTCACCGAAACGTCTTGCCAGAATTTAAAGATGAAAAAATTGTTACCCAAAACAGCGGTTTCTTGGCTAAAGAAGGCTACAAAGTAGTTGGGGGGTTACAGGGAAACGGTGTTTGCCATCTGGCCTCTTTAATGAATAAAGTCGGTCGGGAAGCCGGACTGGAAGTTACTTCATTAGTGAGCCATGATTTTGCCCAAATTCCGGGAATTGAGGAAAAATATGGTGCATCTGTTTTTTTCCTTCCCGAGCCTAACCTAAGCTCCCAAAGACAGAACCTTTATATTAAAAACAATCAGGCTTTTCCAGTGGAATTTGTTTTTGATTTAAAAGACGATTGTTTACTCCATTTTTCCATCAAAAAGCCGCTCTGGGCGATTTAGTGAGCTCGTTTTCCAAAATGCCCGATTTCAACCTGACTCTAAGCCTATAATTCTACTGCTTGTCCCTCTCTCTGTCTTTATAGGTTACTATGTGGATAATTTTTTGTTGGCCTATAACTGTAATTTGAGGCTAAACTGGAGTTATTTATACACACAAAGGAAGTGCCAGGGGTAGGATTCGAACCTACGTAGACCTTTCGGCCGACGGTTTTACAGACCGTTGCGATTGACCACTCCGCCACCCTGGCGCCTATATGTTATTATACTAGATTTTTGTGGAGCCGACTCTCGGATTCGAACCGAGGACCTATTGTTTACAAAACAATTGCTCTACCGCTGAGCTAAGTCGGCAATAGCTATATTTTACCTTAAATTAGGCTTGGGGTAAATACTAAGAAGAATAAATTAATCCTGCCGGGGAGACCTGTCTTATTGCTCCCCCTCGTAGGTTTAGGTGGGTAAACTGCCAAATATCCCTCGGGATATTCGGACTTCGTTTTCCCAAAAGATTTAAGATGAGGGTGCGATATCAGACTTAGGTCTTTTGGGCAGGATTGGGCCAGATTTTAGCCTCAGTTAGCCTCAAAGTCAAGAGGCAATTTTTTCTATGTTTGAAGAAATTCTTTGGTTTTGAAAGTCCCGCCGCTAAGGTTTGGCTTGAGCGCGTTCCCCTGGAAAACCAGGTGGGTGAGCTGTTCAGCTAAGCTCGCCTAGCTAAAACTTCTGCTCTCCCTTATGGATTGAAATTGTAGAGAAAAGCGATTTCAAGACCTTGCCTTTTTAGCAGGACCAGCTTAATTTTAATCATTTTTTTGGCTCCAGGTCAAGGTTTAATTTTTAGTTTAGGTAAGAGGAAAAGCGGGGAAAACAAGGCTGAAAATGCTCGTGGTTATCCGAAAAAGGACTGACTGGAGAGAAAATAGCGGGTTGGGAAAAAGAAGCAGGAAAAGGACAATAAAAATGCCGAAACTTTCTATTGAAGCTAGGGCTTGAGCATGACGACGGGGCAAAATCGCGGTTAAAACTCGGCCGCCGTCCAGCGGCGGAACCGGGATAAGATTAAAAACAGCCAAGACAATATTAATGATCGAAACATTAGCCAAAAGTTGCAGAAGCTCAGGCTGAGGGAAAAAAACCAGTGAAACTCTGGCTAACAAGGAAAAACTTAGGGCTAAAAGCAGGTTTGAAAAAGGGCCGGCAAAGCCGATTAAGCCCATTTCTTTGCGGGGATTTCTTAAGTTATAAGGGTCAATGGGAACCGGTTTGGCAGCGCCAATTATGATTGGCGAGCCAGAAACGAGCAAAAATAAAGGCAGCAAAATACTCATTAAAGGATCAATATGAGAAAGCGGGTTTAGGGTTAATCGGCCAGAAATTCTGGCGGTTGGATCTCCCAGGCGATCGGCAACCCAGCCATGAGCCATTTCGTGAATGATAATTGAGTAAATAAAAATGATAAAGGCCAAAAGGGCAAAAAAAATGGTCATCTAACAAACTAAAGCTAAAATTTTTGCAGTTTATTGTATCTAACAATAACTTTATGATATCATTATACCGTTTAGAACAAAGGAAGGAAAGCATAGAATATGTCTCAACGTTGTGCTATTTGTGCCAAAACCAAACAAATTGGTCGGATTTCCCGGCACCGCCGGGGAGTGGCTGGTCGTCAATGGGCAAAAAGAGCCCAAAAGACCACTAAAGTTTTTAAGCCTAATCTAAGACCAATAACTTTAGGGGGAGTAAAAACAGTTATTTGCATGAAGTGTTACAAAAAGCTTAGAAAAGAGCAGGAAGCTTTGGGATAACCTTCTTTAAATTGTTTCCAGGTAACTGGTTTTTTACCTTCAAGCTGGACTTTATCTAAGACAAGTTTTTTATTCTCCAAGTGGGCCTTAAGTATTTTAAGCCTTAAAGTTTTGACTTCTGACTTTTGAGTTCTAAGTTCGATAGTTGTCCATGCTCCTGGTTCAGGATAAGCAGCCCGAATTAATTTCTCAATTTCTTCTGCGGGTTTTTGCCAATCAATTTTTGCTTTGCTGCTAGTTAATTTGCTGGTGTAAGAAGGCTGAGCTTTTTGCGGCCGAGGAGTAATTTTGCCGGCTAAGTAGTCAGTGATAATTTGGGGGCTTTCTTGAGCCGCTTTTTGGATTAATTTTTGGCAAAGGCTTTCACTGGTCTCAGTAAAGTTAAGAGCAAGGGAAGTTTGGCTTAAAATTGGGCCTTCATCCAGCTTTTCAGTAATTAAAAAATAGCTTATCCAAGCTTCTTTATCCCCATTTAAAATTGTCGCTTGAACCGGAGCCGGGCCGCGATACTGGGGAAGTCGGGAAAAATGAATGTTAACTATCCCTTTTTCAAAATGGTCAATAATTGAGCGAGGAATAAGGCGATTAAAATCCAAGATTATGCCTATTTTTGGCTTAGGCAGGCTAAAAATTTCTTTAAGCTCTTCAAGATAATCAAGGCCGATGGTCTTGGCCTGGGT
Source organism: Clostridia bacterium (assembly GCA_035529915.1). GTDB lineage: Bacteria > Patescibacteriota > Microgenomatia > UM-FILTER-40-11 > UM-FILTER-40-11 > DATKVU01. The sequence goes on along the minus strand of DATKVU010000108.1, from coordinate 42,918 downwards.
AATAGTGGGGTTTTCAGTTAAAACCCTTTTCCGTCCTACTGGTTTTGGCGGAGCAGAAACCACCAGCTTAACTTTAAGGCCATTTTTCTGGGCCAGCTCTAAAAATTGGGCTGAATTGGGGGAAGTACCAAAAAAAACCAGCATAATTTTCTATTCTATTTCTATTTCTTCAAAATATTCTTTATCTTCTTCGTCTCTTTTTAGCTCATAAAGCTTTGCTTTTTGTTCCAAGGCCCGGTCAGTAAACAAAATTCCTTCTAAGTGATCATATTCATGCTGAATAACAGTCGCTAAGGGAGCGGTAAATTTCCGGGTCTGGGTTTGTCCAGATTCAGTTTGGTATTTGATTTTAATGGTTTTGGGCCGCTGGACAGTTGCCCAAACATTAGGGATAGAAAGGCAACCCTCATAGCGCTTTTCTTTTTTATTGGTTTGCCTTTTTGAGCGCCAGGCAATTTTTGGGTTAATAAAGACAAGGAGCTTTCTGCTGGCTGGTGAGAAGGCAACAAAAACCCTCTTGGGAATACCAATTTGGACAGCGGCCAAGCCAACCCCCTTAGGCTTCCCTTTTTTATCAGTCAAGGTTTCCCTAAGAGTTCTGACCAACTCCAAAGTTTTTTTGTCCACTTCAACTGGTTTTGATTTTTGCCGCAGTATTTTATTAGGAACCGTGGCAATTTTTGCCATACATAGGAATTATACCGCAAAATAAGCCTGAAATCAGGTAGGGCGCCTTTTGGCAGCAAAGATTATAGTATAAAGGCGCCCTTTTTTAATACTGACAGCGGTAGAGTAGTGGCGGATCGAGGGATGGGGCGGACGAGGAATGGATTTGGTGTCCCAACTTGACTTTTTCTATTGGTGCCCAGACTATTCCTCTCCATAGCTCCAAAGCCCTTCCCACCGGGACGATTGCCACCCGCCCCCTTTGGGATAGCTTTGCAGAGCAATTGACCCACTTACCAGAACGCCAGATTTTATTGGGCTTTAATGTCGCCACTAAGGCCCAGGCGTCGTCGTTCAGAGTGATGATAGTTTTCTTCCCTGCTGGGTCGGAAGTAAGCGTGGTTCCTCTCAGGACTGTTAGTTCCAGCCCTGGATACCAGCCTATTTCTAGGCTGGTGAGGCCAAGCTTATCGTTGCTCGTCTCTTTTTGTTCCTCTGGCAACTCGGCTACGACTGGGAGAGACAGCCAGAGAAAGAGGGCTAGAACACATAGAAGTATTTTCATCTTATCTCCTTATGGGTCTCCTTATGAATTTCTCACGCTGTCGGATGTGTCAAGGTTCGTCTTCTCTCGCTCTCCTTTCGCTTTCGATTGGTGGAGAAAAGAACTATTTAAGTGTTACATATTTGCTACATACATACAATAAGCAGTTTGAAGCTGATTTGAAAACCAAAAAGAGGAGTTTTAAAGAATAATGTTTAGTTTATAGTTACAAAACTGGCAGTGTCCGTTGGGGTTGATTTTAATGCTAGTTGGTTGCCAGCCGATTCGGGTAATTACTGTTTGTCGGCAACCAGGACAAATCATGTTTGAGCGGGTGCAAGCAGAAGTAGGCGCCCAGATATAGATATGAGACAGACCTGCTTCTTGGCCGATCTCCGCCGCCTTTTCCAAGGTTGCTACTGGGGTGGTAGGAATTTTTCTAAAAGCAGAATCTGGGGCTAAATTAGGGTCATATTGGGAAAGATGCCAAGGAGTTTCTGGCCCGATTTTATTAACAATCCAGTTAGCTAAAGCCTTAACCTCATCAGGGTCATCATTAATGGTGGGAATAAGCAAAGTCGTTAATTCCAGAAAAATACCTTTTTTTTGGGCATATTCAGCCATTTCCGGGATTATCCCCAACCTGGCCCCCATTTTTTTATAAGTTTCCTCACAAAAGCCCTTAATATCGATATTGGCGGCATCAATGTGAGGAGCGAGCAAATCAATAGTTTCTTGGGTCCAAGAGCCATTAGTAACAAAAACAGCAAAGCCTTCTTTTTTTAATTTCTTAAAAGCTTTGGCAGTTTCGGCGGCAAATTCAGCCCAAATAACTGGTTCGTTATAGGAAAAGGCAATCCCGGGATAATCAGCATCAGCAATGGTTTTGGCAATTTCTTGAGGAGTAAGAGCGTGCTCCGGTTGCCTTTTTTCCAAGTTGGCTTTGGCTAGCTCTTTGAGATTTTCCGTGGCCAAGGTACCCCAGGAGTGGGCATAGTTTAAACATTGTTTGCAACGAAAATTGCAGCCCCAAGAACCAATGGTGGCGACTGTAGAACCAGGTTTGAAATGATAAAAAGGTTTTTTTTCAATTGGATCGGCCTGAATGCCGGTAATTTGGCCGTGGTCTAAAGAATAAAGAATGCCATTAATATTTTGTCGCGAAAGACAAAATCCTAGCTGCTGATCAGAAATAATGCATTCTCTTTGGCAAGCCTGGCAGCGAACTCGCCCTCTTTCCAGTTTTTCAACTAAATCAATTATTTTAGCCATTGTTTCATTTTAGAGGCCTGGTCTCCCAGGCTCAAGCAAAACTATTGGGCTTTGAGTTTTTTTAGGTATTCCAGTTGTTCGGCCGCTTTTTGATTTTCACCCAGCTCCTCATAAAAAAGAGCCAGAGCTTGGCGAGCTTCTTCATAATTTGGTTTAAGCTCAATTGCCTGCTGAATTGTTCCCAGAGCTTTTTCTATTTGGTTATCTTTAGCATACAAAAGGCCGAGATTATAGACAAGTTTGGGATCAGTTGGCGCCAGGGCAATCGCTTTTTCAAGGGTTTTGACCGCTTCTTCAAGGTACTTTGGTTCAAAAGTAGAAAGAGTATAGAAAACTTTTACTCGGGTTTTTAAGAAATTGAGATTCCGTGGGCTAGTGGCAATCGTTTGCTCGGAATAATCAATCGCCTTTTGGCCCAGCTGGGCCGCGGTTGAAGCATCTTTTTGAGCTGAAGCCAGGAGGGCTAAGCTGGCAAGAGTTGAAGAAAAATCACTAAGGAAAGTAGGCTCGTTGGGTAAGAGGCTGATTGCTTGAGAAAACTGCTCATAAGCCAGGGCATATTGGTTTTGCTTGGCCAGTTTTTGGCCAGTGGCAAAGTAGGCATCAGCTCGCCAGAGGTTAATGATTTTGGAAAGTAAATAGCAAACAAGCAATAAAACGATTAATAATAAATAGTAGTTGGGTTTTTGGGGGGAATTGGCTTTTTCCTCTGTTTTGTGGCTGAGGACAAAGATAAGAGCAGGGATAAGATAAAAGTAAAGGGAGACGATCACGACCGAGAAACCAAAGAAGTTGGAGACCAAGATACTCAGCCAACCGGAAAATAAAGCCAAAGAGAGGTAAAACTCAAAATCCCCTTTTTGGTTTAAAAATTGGCGAAGGCTTAAAAAAACAAAAAAGAAGATGAAAAAGAGGTAGCTTCCCAGACCAATGATTCCTGTAGTGGAAAGGTAGTTGAGATATTCATTATGAGCTTTGTTATAGAGAAAATCCCATTCAGAGACTAAGTTGTGCTCTCTTGGTCGAAAATTATAATAAGAATAGGCAAAAGTTTCTACTCCGGAGCCAAAAAGAGGATAATGTTTGAAAATTTCCCAGGCTCCCTTCCAGACAATTTTTCGAATTTCACCCGACTCAGTACCGCCGACTTCGAGAGCCGGGCCCTGGAATTTGTTTTCCTTTGTTGGACTCGCTTTGGTTTGAGTAAGCCGCTTTTGCCAGCTTTGGTAGTGGACAAAGCGATTAAGCTGGGGAAAAGGAGTGCCAAAGATAATACTTAGGAGTAAAAAGCCAAGAGCAAATATTAAAAATGGTTGTCGAGGGGTTTTTACTTCTTGGCGATAAAACCAAAAGATTCCCAGCCAGAAGACTCCCAGAGCAAAGACTAATCCTAAAAAGCCAGAACGAGAGCCAGTAAAGAGCAAACAGAGATAGTAGCTAGTAGCGAGTAGTAAGTAGTAAGCTCTTGCCTTAAGGGATTTAGCTTTAATGAAAAACAAAGTAGAAACAGGAACCAAAATGGCCAGATAGACGGCCAACCAGTTGGGTTGACCTAAAGTAGCAAAAACGCGGTTTTGGACATCCTGAACCCAGCAAGAAACATCAAAGCTGTTTTCAAACATTAAACAAGAAAAAGAATGGCCAAAATGCTCCAAAATGCCATAAGAGGAAATAAAGAAAGCAGAGACAAAAGAAACTTTTACTAGTTTGACAACATCTAAAGCTTGACAATTGTTAACAAAAGCCCAGTATAGGAGCAGATAGCTGCTAGTTGAAAGCAAGCCGCCATTAAAGCGGGAGTAATAACCCCAAAAGCTGGTATGGGCGTCAATCGAAAAGAAAGTGGCTAAAACTTGGGAAAGAAAGAACAAAATTAGGGGAATGTCCAAGGGTGTTTTGGTAAAAACAAATTTTCCTCTTAAAAGCAGGCGAGCAGCCCACGCCCCGACAATCAAAACTGTAAAAGCATAGACCAAAAGCATTTTGTTAAATTCAAAAAGCTCAGAGTTGTAAGGAGTAAAAAACAAAGGAACCAAGAAAAAAAGGCCAAGGAAGAGGAGAGCAATCATCTTTTGCAAGAGAGAGTCTATTTTCATCTTTTTTAGTATAACATGGCATTAAGGGATTAAAAGAAGAATTGAAAAAAGTGCTAAAATAACTTAAATGCTAGAGAAATTTTTCAAATTGGTTAGTTTTGATTTGGGAGTTGATTTGGGCACCAGCAATACCTTAATTTTGGTTTCAGGCAAAGGGATTGCTGTTCGCGAGCCAACAGTAGTGGCTCGCCATAAAAAAACCAAACAAGTGGTGGCGGTTGGCAGCGAGGCTAAAAAAATGATTGGTCGCACTCCTGGCCAACTTGAGGCAGTCAGTCCTTTGCAAGACGGGGTGATTTCTGACTTTGACGCTACCGTTGGTTTACTCAGTCACTATTTTAAGGGCCTTCATCAGAGCCATGGCTTTAATATTAAAATTCCTCGGCCCCTGGTAGTAATTAGCATTCCCAGCGGAGTTACTGATGTAGAAAAAAAAGCCGTTCAAGATGCCGCTTTAAGTGCCGGTGCCCGGCAGGCCTTTTTAATTGAAGCTCCGATTGCAGCGGCTTTGGGTGCCCAACTGCCTATTTTTGAAGCGGCCGGGGTTTTGTTAGTCGATATCGGTGGTGGGACGACAGAGCTGGCCGTTATTTCTCTGGGCGGCATTGTTATTAACAAATCTTTGCGAATTGCCGGTAATGAAATGGATGAAGCCATTATTAACTACCTGCGACTCAAATATTCTATCTTAATCGGTTTGCCTACGGCCGAAGCCTTAAAAGATCAAATTGGTTCGGCCAAACCGCCTTCGGGCAAAAAGGCGGAAAATAAAGAGGAAAAATTAATGGTGGTTAGGGGTCGAGACTTAGCCAGTGGTTTGCCCAAGTCGATGCGGGTTAACAGTGCCGAAGTTAGAGAGGCGCTGGCGCCGGTAATGAATCAAATTTTGTCAGCGATTGCCGATATTATTGGCGAGACTCCGCCCGAGCTTTTGGGTGATATTGCCCAGCGGGGGATTTATTTGAGCGGAGCGCTGGCTCAACTGCCGGGTTTGGCCGAGTTGGTGACAGAAACGACTAAAATGCCAGCCGTCGTAGTCGAAGAGCCAATGACTGTGGTAGTGAGAGGCTGTGGCCGGGCTTTGGCAGACAAAGAATTACTGGAAAAAGTGAGAGTCAGGGGAGGAGTTAGATAAAACAAGCTTGACCATGCCGGAGAAAAAAAGATTTCCTCAGTCCTTTGTTTATCTGCTTTTTATCTTTGCCTTGCTCTATTTAGCCGGCCTTTTGGGAATTTTCCGCTCCCTGCGGAAAGAGGTGGAAAAAGCCTTGGTAGTCCCCCTTAAACAAGAGGTTTATGACTGGCAGAGAAAATTCAAAACTTCTCCTGAGAGTTGCCAATTAAGAAATGAGCAAGAGCTGGCTGCTTTAAAAGCCAAAATTGCCCTTTTGGATGAAGAAAACCAAGAACAAAAAAGACTTCTTTCTACGCCTTTACCTAAAGGCTGGCAGTTTTTGTCAGCTAAAGTTATTGGTTTTGAAAATGAAACTTTAACTATTAATTTAGGAAAGGCAAATGGAGTGAAAGAAGGAATGGTGGCGGTTTGGGAGGATAGTTATTTAGGAAAAGTAAGCCAAATCTCTGAAGGCTTGGCTAAGATTAAGTTACCGACTTTTTTTGAAGAAAGGCTGGTAGTCAAAGTTGTGGGGGAAACAGAAAAAGAGAAGTTTTTTGGCAAAGGCTTATTGGTAGGACGAGGTGAAGGAAAAATGAGAATAGAGCAGATTTTATCAACCGAAGAAGTTAGAGAGGGAGACTTGGTTTTAGCTTCAGTTGAGGGCGGTGAATTAGTGGTCGGCAAGATTGAAGAAGTAATTGAGAGCCCAGGAGAAGTTTTTAAACTGGCTCAGGTTAAAAGGCTTTTTGACCCTCAGGAGCTTAACACTATTTTTCTTATCAGGGGGAAACTTTAGATTAATGGAATTGCTTTTGTTCTTATTACTACCCTTAGCCTTAAAGTTCGAATTTTTTGGCTGGTTTTTGCTCCCTTTAGGAATTTTTTTAGATTTATGGTATTTGCGGCCTTTGGGAATATCAGGAATAAAATGGTTGGCAATTTTAAGTATTTTTTGGCTCTTTTTTAGCAGAGCAGAGAAAAACAAATTACGTCTCAGACTCTAAGATGGACAGAAAGATTAAGGTTCTCACTTTTTTGCTAGTAGCGGTTTTTTTAATCTTTTGGGGTCGGCTGTTTTGGTTACAGATTGTTGCTGGAAGAGAAAACCTTTTTTTAGCAGAGAGCAACCGGGTTGCCCGAATTAAAATCGAGGCCCCTCGAGGACTGATTTTGGACCGCCATGGAGAAGTTTTGGCCACTAATGAACCACTTTATCAACTAAAACAAAATATTGAAGAAGGAAAAGTAAAAACAATTTCTCGAGATGAAGCGCTTCAAAGACAAGCAGAGGGCCAGGATGCTTATTTAAAAATAAGCTTGCAGCGGGATTATCTTTCTGTCAAGAATTTTGCTCATGCTTTGGGCTATTTAGGGGAAGTTACTCAGGAGGAGCTAGAAGAAGGGAAGCTAAACCTGAAAGGCTATCGCCTGGGTAGTTTGATAGGAAGAGACGGTTTGGAAGCCGAGTATGAAGAGTTGCTTCGTGGTCGCGAAGGAAGCGAGCTAGTTGAGGTTGATACTCAAGGAAAAGTTATCCGAAGAATGGGCCGAGTTTTACCTAGTCCTGGCAAGAGCATTACCACCGCTTTGACTAAAAGCCTACAAGAGGCGGCGGTCAAGGCCATGGGAGAGAAAAAAGGGGCCATCATTGCTACTAACCCGCAAAACGGTGAAGTTTTGCTTTTTTATTCCTCTCCTTCTTTTGAGCCAAGCCAGTTGGCCGAAGCAGTCAAAGATGAAGAGCAAAGACCGCTTTTAAACCGGGTTATTTCCGGCCTTTATCCACCTGGTTCTACTTTTAAAATTGTCACTGCTATTGCTGGGCTGGAGGAAGGGAAAATTAGCCAAAGGACTCTGATTGAAGACCCAGGAGTAATTTATCTTGGGCCTTTTGCTTATGCCAACTGGTATTACACTCAATATGGCCGAACAGAAGGAGAGATAAATTTGGTTAAAGCGATTAGCCGCTCAACTGATACCTTTTTTTATCAGTTGGGAGAAATGCTGGGAATAAAAAAACTTAACTCTTGGGCAGAAAAGTTTGAACTAACCCAAAAATTTGGTATTGACCTGCCCGGTGAAATTGCCGGGTTTATGGCCACTCCCGAGTGGAAAAAAGAAGTTAAAGGCGAGCCTTGGTTTTTGGGCAATACTTATCATATTGCCATTGGTCAGGGAGATTTGGACTTAACTCCCTTAGGAGTCAATATGCTCTCAGCCGTTGTTGCCAACCTGGGCAAGATTTGCCGGCCAAGAATGCTAAAGTTGGAAGCACCAAATACTCCTTATGAGGCAGATTGTAAAGAGATAGAGATAAAAAAAGAAAATCTTGAGACTGTTAAAAAAGGCATGATTGGCGCTTGTTCACAAGGGGGGACTGGTTGGCCTTTTTTTGATTTTGGCATTCCCGTAGCTTGTAAAACTGGGACCGCAGAAGTAGGAGATGGCCAGGAAACTCATGCTTGGTTTACTATTTTTGCTCCCGCCAAAGATCCAGGAATTGTCCTAACAGTACTTGTAGAAAGAGGTGGAGAAGGCTCCTCAGTCGCCGCCCCAATTGCCAAAGAAATATTAAAGGAATATTTTAAAGATTAACGTTTATACTCGATTATCTTTATGGATCTTATCTGTTCAAGGTGAGGAGGCAATTCTCCTTCTCCAACACAACAATTTCCAAGCTCGTCACTTGTTTCATGAAGCATATCCCCAATTCTTCCACTTTCAAATAATTCCGTCATTGCTTCCATTGTTCTTTGATACCCGGGAGAGTCTTTGTCGTCGGTTCGATGGCGTGTGCCCGGTACTTCTTCCATTTGCCGGGCTTCATGATTCCATCTCTCAAGATGTGGTGCCATATTTTTCCTTTCTTGGCAGGAAATAATAATTATTAATTAAGTGGATTTTATTAGCACTTTGGGAAATTGTCAAATTGTAAATTTGCTGGCATTTGCTCATAATAAGTTTATGGAGCTGGAGGAGAAGAAATATTGGCTGGGGTTTAGTGCTTTTGAAGGCATTGGCCCAGTCAGGTTTAAACTTTTGTGGGAATATTTTGGTTCGGCCAAAAGTGCCTTTTTAGCTCCGGCTGAAGTTTTAGAAGAAGTGGGGTTAGGGAAAAAACTAGTGGAAAAATTTGTTTTTTTCCGCCGAAGTTTTGACCTTGATGACTATCTTCATTCTTTAAAACATTTGGGAATTATTACTGTTTGCCTTCCGGAAAAAACTTATCCCCCTCTTCTTAAGGAAATTGAAGACCCGCCACCACTTTTATATATTAAAGTGGCTGATTTGACTGCTTGGGAAGAACTTTTGTCTTTAAAAGTGGTTTCAGTCGTGGGAACGAGAAAGATAACCGATTATGGAAGAAAGACGACTCAAACAATAGTCCGAGGTTTGGTTAAAAAGGGTTTTTTAATTGTTTCCGGGCTAGCCCGAGGAGTTGACCGAGTTGCTCATGAAGCAGCGATTGAAAACATGGGTAAAACACTAGCCATTTTCGGGACCGGTTTGGAAACGGTTTATCCGTCGGAACACCAGGCCTTGGCCGAAAAAATTGTAAAAAGCGGAGGCGCTTTAGTAAGCGAATTTCCCCTTGCTGCCAAAATTAGCAAAGGCAATTTTGTTACTCGCAATCGGATTATTTCTGGCCTTTCTTTAGGAGTGGTTATTACTCAAGCAGCCGAGCGCTCTGGCTCTTTAATTACTGCTTCTTTTGCTGGCCGACAAGGCCGGGAAGTTTTTGCCGTTCCTGGGCCAGTCACTTCTTCACTTTCCGCCGGAACTGCCAGCTTAATACAAAAAGGAGCCAAATTGGTTTATAATGTTGGTGATATTTTAGAAGAGTTAGTTTGAGGTGTTTGACAAAAATTTCCTCATCGGCTAGACTTCTTTTTTGATTTTTACCGCTTGAAAGTTTAAAACTATTAATGGCAGAATTGAGAGGTATGAAAGATTTAGTTATTGTTGAGTCGCCCACCAAAGCCAAAACCTTAAGTCAGTTTTTGGGAAAAGATTATCAAATTGAGGCGACTATGGGTCATGTTCGGGATTTGCCGAAGAAAAAATTAGGCGTTGATGTTAAGGCCGGTTTTAAACCGGAATATGTGGTTGACAGTCAAAAAAAAGAGACAATCACCAGTTTAAAGAAAGCGGCTAAAAAAGCCAAAAATATCTATCTGGCCACTGACCCTGATCGGGAGGGGGAAGCGATTGCCTGGCATGTGACAAACTTAATAGATTCGAGCTCAAAATCCAAAAAAGTTTTCCGGATTTCCTTTCATGAGATAACCAAGAGCGCCATTAAAAAAGCCTTAGAGCAGGCAGGGAAAATTAATATGGATTTGGTTGAAGCCCAAGTGGCCCGAAGAATTTTGGACCGGCTGGTGGGCTACAAACTTTCGCCTCTGCTTTGGCAAAAAGTCAGACGGGGTCTTTCGGCCGGTAGGGTTCAATCAGTGGCAGTCAGACTAATTGTCGAAAGGGAGCGGGAGATTGAAAAATTTGTGGCGGTTGAATATTGGGAGATTGAAGCGCTTTTACAAAAATATGTAGGCAGTGATCTTCCCGAGGCGCCTAAATTTTTATCTAAATTGATAAAGAAAAATGGTGAGAGGTTTGAGATAAAAAATGAAACAGAAGCCCAAGAGATTATTGAAGAGCTGGAAAAAAGCGGCTATGAAGTTTACTCAGTAGAAAAAAAAGAATCTCGGCGTAACCCTTCTCCTCCTTTTACCACCTCCAGCCTGCAGCAGGCTGCTGCCAACAGTTTTAGTTGGTCTTCGAAAAGAACCATGAATATAGCGCAAAACCTTTATGAACAAGGCTTGATTACTTATCACCGGACCGATTCCACCAATTTGTCAGCCGAAGCTTTGCAAAAAGCTCGTGATTATATTGGGAAGAATTTTGGTTCAGATTACTTGCCTGCCAAGCCGCGGCTTTATGTGACCAAGAGCAAATCTGCCCAAGAAGCTCACGAGGCGATCAGACCGACAGAGCCAGCCAAAACAGAAATCAGTTTAAGAGGAGACCCAAAAAAGCTTTATGAGCTGATTTGGAAACGATTTGTCGCTTCGCAAATGAATCTGGCAATAGTGGAAGTGACGGTTTTAACTGTCCAGGCAGCCGGAGATAAAAATATTTATCTTTTGGAAACTAGAGGCGCTTTGGAGAAGTTTGACGGTTGGCGGAAAGTTTACGGCAAAGTAGAAGAGACTGATGAAACAGGTAATAAAATTGAGAGTTTACCTCCAGTCTCCCAGGGTGATGAGTTGAAACTTTTGGAAGTAAGACCAGAGCAAAAGTTTACCCAGCCGCCGCCGCGTTACAACGAAGCCTCACTAATTAAGACCCTGGAAGAGTTAGGCATTGGTCGGCCATCGACTTATGCACCGACAGTTTCAACTATTTTGGACCGCCATTATGTAGAGCGCCAAAAGCGGCAATTTATTCCCACTGCTTTGGGAATTGCCGTTAATGACTTTTTGATGGAGTATTTTTCAGAGATTTTAGATTATCAGTTTACGGCACGGATGGAGGATGATTTAGATGAAATTGCTAGAGGTAAAAAAGAAAGAGTACCAATTTTGCAAGACTTTTATGGACCTTTTGAAGAAAAGCTTGAGGGGGTAAAAAGAGTCGCCCAGAGAGTGGCGGTTCAAACCGAAGCTACTGGTGAAGATTGCCCTAAATGTAAAGAGGGGGCAGTCGTCATTCGAGTGGGTCGCTTTGGCAAGTTTTTATCTTGTAGCCGATTTCCTGACTGTGACTGGCGAGCTCCCTATCTTGAAACAATACCAGGGCTTAAGTGCCCCAAATGCGGGGGAGAAATTGTCTATAAAAAGACCAAAAAAGGCAAGGGTTTTTATGGCTGCTCTAATTGGCCCAAATGCGACTTTGCTTCCTGGAGAAAGCCAGCCAAATAGTTTTTGCTTGAGAGATTAGATAAAATATTAGTGTGAAGAAGTACTATTTGTTTTTGGGAACAATTTTTCTTTTAATTCTTTTACTGGGAATAATTAATTGGGTTTTTTTATCAGCAAAACCAAAAAGGGAAAAGATTTTAAGCCGAGAGAGAGTAAATTTCCCCACTGCCACTCCCAGTATTTTGTCAACCCCAACTTCTTTTTCGAGCCCAACCCCAATTGCTTTAAAAGAAAATCAAACTTTTGCTCAAGATTATGGTCCTTGTTACTGGGTGCCGGTCTTGATGTATCACCATGTTATGAATCCCCAAAAAGCCAAAGAAATTGGCGCTACTAATTTAAATGTGCCGCCAGCGGTTTTTCGCCTGCAAATAGATTATTTGATTAACCAGGGCTACACAGTTATTAGCTTGGAAGAGATGGTAAAGGCTTTGGGGAACTCGTCCTTGCCCCCAAAGCCGCTGGTTTTAACCTTTGATGATGCTTACCTTGATTTTTATAACCAGGTTTACCCTCTCTTAAAAGAAAAAAATCTCAAAGCCACGGTTTTTGTGATTAGCCAATTTGTGGGAGGAGGACAATATCTTAGCTGGCAGCAACTTAGGGAAATGGTTAACTCAGGTTTGGTTATGGTTGGCAACCATACTCTAAACCATTTGTATTTAACTCAGCTTTTAACCCCAGAGATTAGAAACCAGATTGTTTCCGCCAAAAACATTCTTGAGGAAAATATTGGCAGAAAAGTTGAGTTTTTTGCTTATCCTTATGGTAAAAGCACGCCGGAGGCAAAAGAAATTTTAAAAGAGGCAGGTTTCAAAGGAGCCTTTTTGACCACCAACGGCACCCCACAATGTTTAGCCAAGCCCTACGGCTTTTCCAGAATTAGAATCGGGGCAACTTCTTTGTCCCATTACGGTTTGTAGTCTTTTTAACAAAATTATTGACTTCTTTTTCAAGAGAGTGTAACTTTTAAGTTAGGCCATGGAGAGGGGAGATGGTGAATATTCTAACACTCTTTCAGAAGCCCAAGCAAAAGGGAGGGAAGAAGGCGTTTTGGCGAGAATAAGGGGCCTTTTAATGGGAAGGACGACCCTGGCGGAAGTGATTAACGTGATCAATGAAGATAGAGAAAGGTTGGCGATAGGAGAAGTCAGTGACAGAGAAGCCAGGTTGAGGAGAATTATTGCTGGCCAGGAAGAGCTTATTACTAGTCAGCGAAAAATAATCAATTCTCTTTCTTCAGAAAATAAAGAATTAAGAGAAAGGTATGAAAATCTGGAAAAGGAAACTTCAAAGCTTGTTGTTGCCTTGAACGGGCTAGTTAATTCTTCTTCAAGCGGGAAGCTAGGTCTTAGAGCCGCTGTTGCAACATTTTTGGATCGAGTTCCAAAGGTAGCCAGAGGTTTGGGACAGGTCGAACAAGAAGAGAGGGTTATTTCTCCTTTACGCAAAGAGAAAAAGGAGGAATGCCCAAGAGCCCGAAGGTATTTAAAAGGTTTTGCTCGCGTAGCCGCGGTTGCCGCTGTTGTTGGTGGTTTTGCCTATTCTGTCTCAAAATGGAGATTTTCTTCACCACCAGTGGAAACTCCAGTTTACAAATCTAGTGCCACTACTTTGTTCCAAGCTGGTCCCGAAGTTAAAAAAACGCCGAAAGGAGAATTGGTCTTTGAAGTTGAAAATGAACCAGTAAAAGCTCCAGTTGTTTCTTCGCCCGAGCAACCATCTGAAGAGCAAAAAAATGAAACTAGTTATAAAACAAGCAGTGAGGGAAAATCAGGCTATAGAGCACTTTTTAGCCAAACAACTTTTTCAGTGCCTGAAGGCAAAACTGTTTTTAGCCAAATACCAATTGCTGATGAGGGTTGGGAACATCTGGCTGACGGGAAGGTGCATACTTTAGGAGATGTTAAAAGGATGGTAGTAATTGACGGTCTTAGAGCGATAGGCAGGAATGTGGATTGTCCGCAGATAGGTGAGGAGTTTAGCATTGACAAGGTTCCAGAGGGCTTTAAAGATTTTCTGGAGAAATTTTCTGAAACCAAAGATTGTAACAAGGAGTTTCTCAAATTATCCGAGCAGTATCAGGATTTTTTAGCTTCTTTGAGAGATAAAGCTTAAAAATGGTCTGTGGCTTAGAGAAGATTCTATCGGATTTGGCCCCTTCTTGGTTTTTGTCACTTTACAAATAATAATTTTTATCATAAATTGTTAAAGATGAATTCTAGCTATATTTTCAATATTTTCGATGAGTCAAGAGAGTTGGCAAAAGAAAATATATCAAAGGATTGAAGGAAAAGATGTTGCTAAAATCCTTTCTTTTTACGGGATTGCTGGGCGTTTTTCCTACGTTCCTTTATACGGTGGTTGGCGGAAGGCATGTTTTTTGCTAGATACCGAAAAAGAAAAATTGGTTTTAACGATTTATCCGCTACAAGCCTTGGAAGAAGAGAGAATTATCAGTGCAATTAGGCTTGAACAGGAAGCACTCAAGAAAGGATTACCTTGCCGTAAAGCCCTGAAAACAAAAAGAGGAAATGAACTACTGCTTTACCGATTAAAAGGAGAAATGATTTATGTAGTTTTATTTTTTTATCTTCCTGGACAAACAGTCCATCCTTATAGGGAACAACAAATTCAAGAGACGGGCAAATGGTTGGCGAAACTTCATCGAGCTTTTGAAAATAGAAACCAAACTCTTATTCATGGAGATTTCGCTCGGGGAAATTTGTTTTTTAACGCTGAAGGAAAACTTTGCGGTATAATTGATTTTGAAGAAGCCAGATGGGGTGAAGCAGAAGAAGACATTAAGATAACCATGGATTTTCTTTTTAAGGATTGCCTCATTCCTAAAGAGAAAATTGCCGAAATTTTTAAAACTGCTTATGAAAACTGCCAATAAAAAGCAAAAGTTAATCAAGGCCAAAAAAAAATGGCAGTACTTCCAAAAAGAAGTTAAAACAAAAATGCTTAATTCAACCAGACAACTGGTCGAGTTGAGAAAACGCTTTAAAAACAAAAAACTCGTTTTTACAATTGGGGCTTGGGACTTGCTTAATGAAGGTCACGCTAATTATTTACTTGAGGCCAGAAAGAAGGGCGATTTGCTGGTTGTGGGAGTAATTTCTGACCAATCGCGCCAGAAAACCAAAGGTGAGGGCCATCCGGTAATTGGAGAAAAGCTAAGGGCTGAAAGTTTGGCACATTTTGCCTGCGTTGATTTTACAGTGGTAGTTGAAAATGACTTAATTGAGGTTTTGCAGCTTTTAAGACCTGATGTTTTTTATACTATTGTTAATGATTGGGAAGAAGGGGAACGAAATCCTGAAGAGGAATATGTCGTTAAAAGCCAAGGTGGCAAGATAATCAAAGTCTCCAAAGTTAAGCCTTATATTTCTTCTTTAGCAATGATTGACCAGGTTGCTTCTGTAAAAATTCGTCAAGTTGTTTTTGTCACCTTGGGAAAGAAGATGGGGAATCTGATTTTGTCTAAAAAAATAAAAAAGGATGAAATTTAGAGCCGAAGTTATACCCAGAAACAAACTGACCCCTATTATCAAAAACTTAAAGAAGCAAGGCAAATCTATTTGTCTAGTAGCCGGTAGTTGGGATTTGCTTCATGTCGGCCATGCCCGTTTTATTACCAAAGCCAAATCTTTGGCGGATATATTAATTGTCGCTACTCCCTCAAACAGAGCGGTTAGGGCTTTGAAAGGAGTTGGTAGACCGATGATTGATGAAAAGGCCAGGGCAGGTATAGTTTCATATCTTTTTGCGGTTGATTATGTAACTATTTTTTCGGAGACAACCATTTACAAAACTCTGGATTTATTACGGCCCGACTTTTTCTTTACCGTAGCTGAAGAATGGAATGATGTTGAAAACAGTCCCGAGGCCAAACTAGTATCTTCTTATGGTGGTGTAGTTATCTCTTCAGCCAGACAGTCGCCTTTTATTTCCGCTTCAAAAATCATTGACCGAGTCGCAGGAGAAAAAGTCAAAAAGCTTTTTGAATCTTGCATTAAACTGACAGAAGAGGCCAAGATTTTGGACGAGAAAGGACCAAAACCCCAAAAGCTTGATCTTTATTCTCCTCAAAACCAAAAAGAGGCCCGTTTAAGCGGAGCTTATGGCCGAGTTTTGCAGAGTTTAAAAAAATGTGTTTTTTGTGATTTGAAAGATAAATATCTTATTAAAAAAGGCAAATATTGTGCTTTGACAGTTGCTCTTTTTCCTTATATTGATGGGCAGCTGATGGTGATTCCTTATCGGCATGTAGAAAGCTTTACGGAGCTAACGAGCAAGGAGGTTTTGGAAATGCATGAAATGGCGGTTTTAGGAGCCAATCTTTTAAAAGAAAAGCTGGCCATTTCTGATCTCTGGCAAATTTTGCGTGAAGGAGAAAAAGCCCAAAAAACTGTTTGGCATCTTCATTTAAACTTAATTCCTTTTAAAAGTGAGCTTCATAGTTGGCATTATCAGAAAATAAATTTTGAGCCCATCCGTTTAGCTAAAATCCTTCGAGGAGAAGATGGAAAAAAATCAAGTTGAAAAATTTTTAAAAAAAGCTTGCTTGCTGGCGAGACGCTCGGGTTGCTTACGAGCAAAGGTGGGCTGTGTGATAGTGAAAGATAATAAAATTTTAGTTTCTGCCTACAACGAAATTTTCCCTCATGATAAATATTGTTTAGAGCATGGTTGTCTTCGGGATGAATTAAAATTAGGAATGGGACAATCTGCTGAACGTTGTCGCTCGATTCACTCTGAAGCCCGGGCGGTTGCCAAAGCCGCTCAAAAAGGAATTAGTTTAAAAGGAGCCAGCTTAATCTCGACTTATTTTCCCTGTCTTAATTGCGCTAAGCTGATCGCTAAAACTGGAATTAAAGAGATTTACCATATTGATAAACATGCCGATTCTGAGGGGGCAAAAATTTTAAAATTATCCGGTATTAAAAGTAAACGGCTAGTCCCCAAGTGGGATAATCCCAAAGCCAGGTTAAGGGACACTTCATGGCAAAAGTAAGTAAAGATGATACTAGGGCAATAAAATGGCCGATTTATTTCAAAAATCGCTTAGTCTTAGGCAAGCTTGACTCTTTTGTAGCAATAGTAACACTTTGGACTCCCCAGGAAAAAATTGCCGAGTTTTTGCCGAAAGAGAGTTTTGCGGTCATTGGTCAGCTTTATTCTAAAAGGGGAATTAATTTCTTGGTAAGGAACCTGCTGGCTAATCCGAAAATTAAAAGATTGATTGTTTGTGGTCTTGACCAGACTGGCTCAGGCAAGGCTTTAGTTGACCTTTGGCGAAAAAAAGAGGCAAAAGACAGTATTTTAGATAAGGAAATTGAGGCTGAGGCTGTTAGAAAACTTGTTAATTCAATTGAATTAGTAGATTTAATCGGGGTGACTGAAGAAAAGCCAATTCAAAAGGCAGTGCTTTTAGCTGAGCCAGAACTTCCTCCAAGAGAAGCAAGAATTTTTCCTGAACCAGAGGTGAGGGTAGGCAGTCTTTTTCCGGCTGAATTGGATTTGGTCAAAATTAGGAGAAAAACTATTGGTCAGACTTGGCTAGCCGCCCTTAAGCATCTTTTGAATTTTGGTCTAGAAAGCGAGGCAATTTACCATTATTTTACCAAAGGAGAAAATCAGCTTTATGAAGTTTTGAATTTAGCCCTCGTTGTTGAGAAGGAAGACCCCAAAGATTTTAAGATTTATGATTTTTTCCCTTTTAAGAAAAATGAGCCACAAGACTATATTAAAAAATTTTTTCAGAAAGACCGGGGACAAGAGCCTTACACTTATGGAGAGCGGCTTTTTGACTACGAAGGAGTTGATCAGTTGGCTCAGATGGCCAAAAAGCTTTCTCAATTTTCCCAGGATCATGGTGCGATGGCGGTTTTGTGGAATCCTAAAATAGACAATTTCCCTATTCGCCAGCCTTGGCGGACTCCTTGTTTGACTCAAATTCAAGGTCAAGTCTATAAAAACAAGCTTTATTTAACCGCCTACTTTCGTTCTAATGATATGTTTGGGGCCTGGCCACTTAATGCTTTTGCTTTAAGATACTTACAGGGGAAACTTTCGGAGGAAATAAAAGTGGGTTTAGGGTCACTAATTACGATTTCTAACATGGCCCATTTATATGACCATGATTTTGCTCAGGCAACTGAGATTGTTAAAAACAATAAAGATGAGCTTTGCGACTGGGATCCAAGAGGGAATTTGCTTATCAAGGTTGAAAACAAAGAAATTGTAGTTGAGCAGGTTAGTCCAGAAGGACTTCCTTTGCGCTCTTTCAGATTCGATGGCACTAAACCAAAGGCGGCCAGTAGTGCCGGCTACGTTCTTGAACAAGCCGGTTGTTTTTCAGTGATTGGTCATGCGAGAGATATCGGCGAACAACTGGCCAAGGCAGAACTGGCCATAAAAAGGGGCTTTAAATTTGAGCAAGATAAGGAATTGGTATAATAGTGCAAATGCGAGATTCTATTTTTGATCTTATTGCTAAAGAAGAAAAAAGGCAGCAGGAGACTCTGATGCTCATTCCTTCGGAAAATTATACTTATCCGGAGGTGCGAAAAGTAGTTGGCTCAGTCTTGATGCACAAGTATGCCGAGGGCTACCCGGGCAAGCGCTATTACCAGGGAATGGAATTTGTGGACCAGATTGAGATTTTAACTCAAGAAAGAGCCAAAAAGCTTTTTGGCGTTCCCCATGCCAATGTTCAGCCCTATTCCGGCTCTCCGGCCAACGCAGCTGTTTATTTTGCCCTTTTAAATCCGGGTGAAACTTTAATGGGGTTAAAGCTGGCCCATGGGGGCCATTTAACTCACGGTCATCAGGTTTCTTTTTCAGGTAAGTATTTTAAGAGTGTTCAGTATGAACTGGATTCCTCAAAGCCTGGCTGGTTTGATTTTGAAAAAATTAGAGAAATTGCTAAAGAGGAACGACCGAAAATAATTATTGTGGGCACGACTGCTTTCCCGCGAATTTTACCCTGGGAAGAATTTAGTAAGATTGCTGATGAAGTTGGTGCTTACCTTCTAGCTGATATTTCCCATATTGCCGGTTTGGTAGTGGGAGGAGTTCATCCTTCACCAGTTCCTTATGCTGATATTATTACTACCACGACCCATAAAACCTTGCGTGGCCCAAGAGGAGCAATGATTTTAGTGACCGAAAAAGGTTTAGGAAAAGACTCTGACTTAGGCAAGAAAATTGATAAAGCGGTTTTCCCGGGCTTACAAGGGGGACCCCATCTTCATACCATAGCTGGGATTGCCATTGCCCTTCGACAAGCTCAGGGCAAGCCCTTTCAGAAGTATGCCCAACAAGTAGTTAAAAATGCCCAGGCTTTGGCCCAAACACTAGCTAGCGGAGGCTTTGATTTAGTTACTGGAGGCACGGATAATCATTTGATGTTAATTGATTTAAGCGCTTTAGGGATTGACGGCAAGACAGCCGCAGAAAAACTTGAAAAACAAGGCATTGTGGCTAATAAAAATGCTATTCCTAATGATACCAATCCTCCCAGTAGACCAACTGGTTTAAGACTAGGAACACCGGCAGTAACGACCAGAGGCATGAAAGAACCAGAAATGAAAGAAATTGGCAAAATGATTAAGGAGGTTTTGGTTGAGGGAAAAAAGGTTAAGGAAGATGTCTTGAGATTATGTCGAAACTTTGCCATTAACTTCTAGTATCTTCTAATCTTACATTTATGATTGGTTCATCCCGGCGTCTCCGTGGAAGTATCAAATGTTTTTCAATAGGTGGAAGGTGAGTAGTTCCGTTAAGACATGAAGTACAGCACTCAGGAGTAGTAGCAGCAAGAACTGCTCGTCTGTTGCCGATAACCCAATACTCAGCATCCAAAATTGGTTTTTTACATCTCAGACATTCCATAAAGACATCTCCTTCAGGCCTTCCCATATTTTGTGATTTTAGCTCATTTCTTCTATTTGTCAAATATTTGTAGTAATATAAAGACAATGATTTTTGATGGTAAAGAATTTGCCAAGCAGAAAGAAAATAGACTAAAGCTTGAGGTTGAAGAGTTAAAGCGGAAAGGAGTTGCTCCAAAACTGATTTCCATTTTAGCTGATAATAGCCCGGAAAGCGCTCTCTATGTTTCTCTTAAGGGTAAGTTTGCCCAGCGAATCGGGGTACTTTACGATATTCACCGTTTTGATGGTTCGGAAACGCAAAGGATTATTGAGGATATCAAAAAGGCCAATCAGGACCCGGCAGTTCAGGGGATTATGGTTCAGTTGCCGGTCATTAATGAGGAAAGAATTGTTCGGGCTATTGCTCCTCAAAAAGATATTGACTGTTTAACTCCGGAAAATTTGGGCCAGATTTTCGTTGGCGAAGCGCGAATTTTGCCGGCCACAGTCAAGGCAGTGATTGATATTATTGCTTATGCTCTTAATGGTGGCTCAAACGAAGGGCAAAGATGGTTAGCCGGAAAAAATGTTTGTATTATTGGCGCTTCAATTATTGTTGGTAAACCCTTGGCAATTTTGCTCTCAGATTTGGGGGCAACAGTGACAATTTGCCGCTCAAAGACCCAAAACCTGGCTGAATTTACCCAAGAAGCAGATATTTTGGTTTCCGCTACTGGCGTAACCGAGTTGGTTAAAGTAGAGATGGTGAAAAGAGGAGCAGTGGTTATTGATGTAGGGATTTCCAAGCTTTTAAGAGATGGCAAGTTTAGGGTAATGGGCGATGTTGATCCTAACGTAGTTGAAAAAACTAACTTTTTAACTCCAGTTCCTGGCGGAGTGGGGCCGGTGACCGTGGCTTGCCTTTTTGAGAATTTACTTTCAGTTTTTTGAAGGTTTAATAACCCCAACGAGTATTCCCAGTAATTCTTCAAGCTCGAATGGATAAACTATCCAGGCTTCTGCTCTAACTTCTGCGTCAATTCTAATTAGCTCTTCTTTCATGGAGTGAATAAAAACAATTGGGGTTTCTGGACAAGTTTTTCTTAGTCTTTCCACTTGCTGGCTTAACTTGCCGGTGCCATTTCTCCTAAGATCGTAGCTGCTAATTTGTCCGACAGTATAAAGGTTGGCAACAACAGCAGAAAAACTGTTTTTGCCTATGGGAACTTCTTCAATACTGCGACAAACAATTACTTCTTTTGCTCCTTCTTCTGCTGTAAAAAGCTCTTCAAGAAATTCTGAAATGCCATCGTCGTCTTCAATGATTAAAAATCGGCAGTCCCTAAACAGTTTTTCAGTATTTCTTTCGGGTGTCACAATTCATTATAACGTAATTTTTGTTACAAGCATAGTGTGGTACTGATTAGAGTTTGTTTATTGAATAATTAGGGATTAATAGGTTAATATTGATGGAGGAAATGGAAGAAGCACAAAAAGTTATTTTACCAATAAAAGATCGGGAAATTGGGGATATTCCCAGACTAACTCCTGAAGGAGAGGATTGGTTTGGCCCATCGGGCGCGGCGTTTCATATTGCTGCTGCTTTTGGGGCAATTTCTCATGAGGCGAACAACCCCCTTGCAAGTATCGACGGACGGTTTCAATTAGCAAAACCGGAACTAATCGAAAGTGAAGAGGAAAGCATCAAGGATCTTGTTGGGGTAATGGAAAGAAATATTCCTAGACTAGAAGAGCTGTTTAAAAAATTGTCGAAGGTAAGCTTGGCTTGCAACAGGGAGGGTTATCAATTTGCACAGAAAAATATTTTTAAGCTGGTAGAGAATATAGGGCTGGATTTTTCAGAGGTTGTTCCTAGACTAGAGATAGATATCCAAGGAGAAGAAGGTCGGGAAGCAATGGTAGATAGGGCCCGTTTTGAGACTGCGCTGAGCCGCTTGTTTCAAAATAGCCTTGAGGCTGGCTCAGACGAAATAACAGTCAATATTGAGGAAAAAAGTGGCGAAAAGAAAACCGTAATTGAGGTTGTTGATAATGGAGCCGGTTTTGAAAAAGGGGTAGATGAATCTGTTTTTTCTTTAGGAGCAAGCACAAAGAAAACCTCTAGAGGAACTATAAGGGAACTTTCCACGGGATTGTTTATTGCCAAAACCGTGGTTTTGGCTTGTGGGGGAAGTATTAGTGCCGCTAACAGAAGTGAAGCCAGCCAAAAAGGAGCAGTAATCAGAATCGAGTTACCTGGAGTTTGAAAATGAGATTTCAGAAGATTGAGGATCGATATCTTTTGATGGTTAAAAGAGGAGAGAGTATTGTGGCTTCTTTGGAGAAATTTTGCCAGGAAGAGGGGATTAAAAATGGCTTTTTTTATGGCATTGGCGCGGTTGATGAGGTTGAATTGGCCCATTATTCGGTAGAGAACAAAAAATATTCCAGTTTTAAACTCAAAGAACCGCTAGAGTTAGTTTCTCTTATCGGTAATGTTTTTCTTGGGCCAAAAGGCGAGCTAATTGTTCACGCTCATGCTTCTTTGAGTCGGCCAAATGGAGAGATGATTGGTGGGCATTTGGTAGAAGGCAAAATTTCCGGTACCGGAGAGATCTTTTTTACTCCTTTGACTTCTACTTTGGCCAAAAGCTATGATCAGGAAACCGGGCTTAAGATTTTAAGCTAAGTCTAGATTTGAAGAAAACTCAAGATTTTGGTATACTACGATTTGGTTATAATTACACACACTTGGCTTGACTCCTGAGTCCTTCAGCCAAGTGGCGGAAAAAGGAGTCTTGGTGAAAGATGTTTCCTTAAAAGAGCTACTTGAAGCTGGTTGCCATTTTGGCCACCAGACTGCCCGTTGGAACCCCAAAATGAAGCAATATATTTTTACTGCCCGCGATCGGATTCATATTTTTGATTTGGTGAAAACTAAAGAAGGTTTGGAGGCCGCCTCCGCTTTTGCGAAAGCGACGGCCGCCGAGGGTGGCCAGATTATTTTTGTGGGTACTAAAAGACAAGCAGTCGATATTGTCAGAGAAGCAGCTCAAAAAGTGAATATGCCTTTTGTAACCGAGCGCTGGGTCGGAGGCTTAATTACTAATTGGGAGCAAATCAAAAAAAGACTTAGTCGTTTGGCTGATTTGAAAGCTGGTCGGGCTGAAGGCAGATTTAAGGACAGGACTAAAAAAGAAAGAATTTTGATTGACAGAGAAATTGCCAAGCTGGAGAGAATCTTTGGTGGAGTTTCCGGACTTAAAGGCCTGCCGGCAGCCATTTTTGTGACTGATGCTCGCAAAGATGCCGGTGCTTTAAGAGAGGCTGAAAGACGAGGAGTAAAAACAATTGCCATTGTTGATACCAATGCTAGTCCTGATGATGTTGATTATGTAATTCCGGCTAATGATGATGCCAGCAAGTGCCTGGAGTTAATTGTTGGGGCGGTTGCTGGGGCGGTTGAAGAAGGATTGAGCGGAAAATCAAAACCTAAAGCAGAAAAGAAAACTAAAAAGAAGAAAGGAGAAGAAAAATGAATATTAGTATTGAGAAGATTAAAAGCTTAAGAGAAAAATGCGGGGCCGGCGTTTTGGAATGCCGCCGGGCATTGGAGAAAGCCAAGGGAGATGAGAAAAAAGCCTTGGAAATTTTAAAGAAAAAAGGTTTGGAACTGGCCGCCAAAAAAAGCCAAAGAGAGGCCAAGCAAGGAGTAATTGAGTGCTATTCTCATGGTAATGGCCGGGTAGTTAGTGTGGTGGAGCTTTTAACGGAAACTGATTTTGTGGCGCGGAATAAAGAATTTAAGGAACTGGCTCATGAGCTGGCGATGCAAGTGGCGGCAATGAAGCCTAAGAATATACAAGAGCTTTTAGACCAGGAATATATTCGCGACCCTTCCAAGAAAGTCGATGACTTGGTAAAAGAGGCTATCTCAAAAATTAGGGAAAATATAAAAATCGGCCGAATTGCCAGATTTGAATTGGGCGAGTAAATTCGGGTAAAATAGGATTATGGTGGACTTTACTGATACCGAATCTTTAATGGCCAAGGGAGTCGATCACTTCAAAACCGAGTTGGCAGCGATTCGAACTGGCCGAGCAGTGCCGGCTTTAGTAGAAAATATTGTTGTTAATGCTTATGGTGGGGCTCAAAAACTAACAGTTAAGGAGTTGGGAACAATTACTGCCCAAGACGCGCAAACCCTGGTAATTCAACCTTGGGACCAGACAGTTATTGGTGAGATTCGTCAAGGAATTTTGTCGGCTAATGTGGGTTTAACTCCAGTAATCGATAATAATCTTATCAGGATTACCGTTCCCTCCCTGACTACAGAGAGAAGAGAAGAATATGTCAAGCTTCTAGGTCAGAAAATGGAAGAGGCGCGGATTTTTATTCGGGGAGTTCGCCAGGAAAAACTTAAAGAAATAAGAGGGCTTTTTGAGGGTAAAGAAATTTCTGAGGATGAAAAATTCAAGGCCGAAGAAGACTTGCAAAAAGTAACCGATAAATATATTGGTCAAGTAGAAGAAATGGGCGAGAGAAAAGAGCAAGAAATCCTTAGGGTCTAGCTTCATAACCTTCTCAACTTAAATGTAGTATAGCTTACATAACTTTTAGGTAGTTTATGATAGTTTATAGGTCATGAGAATTTTAGAGCTTGAATATTCTCTTGCTTCGCTACAAGCAGCAAGTAGAGAGGAACTTGGTTTACTTTATAAGCAATGGGAAACGAGGTCAGAAGCGGTATTAAAAATTGCCAGAGAATTAAAACTGGAAGACTTCTATCGCCGATGCCTCTCGAGTGAATTAAAAATTTATTGTTTTCCTGTCATAAAGAGGAAGCTGGAATTAATTGCTAATGCTCGGAGAGGATTGGGATTTGAGGATGAATGGGTTGAGGAAATTAGACAGCCACCTGGAAAATTGCAAGAGGAGCTACTGGCAAATAGGGGCATTTTTAGAAGACTTTCTGATGAAAAAATTATTTTTGTTTTAGGAGTGAATATTGGTTATTGGTTGTTAAAGATGAGAGAGACTTCAAAAAAAAGAGAGTCTTTTTGTATTTCTAGACCTGCTTCTGAAAAGGTTGCCGTCCCCTCCCCCAGGTGACCTTATCTGTTTGTAGTTTAACCTACAATTACTGCTTGACTAATACTCCTGTTTTGGTTTAATCTTAAATTGGTTTAAGATGATAGAAAGAGTAATAACAATTAGACAATCGAAGCCATTGTCGGAAAGATTGGTAGGAAAAATGTCGCCGGAATTTTGTTTTGCCCTTATTCAGCTCTTTACTTGCCAGGGTTATGATTTAGAGACTCCTGAAGGCAGAATGGTGGCGAGGGGAAGGGTTTTGAACAGTGAGAGCAAGATTTTATGGGATGTTTCTTCTAAGGCTGGTTTGTGGCAGAATTCCGCAAACCCTCCAATGAGATAAGAAGCCCTATTTTTTCTTTTTAGCCGTGTGTTTTTCTTGGGAGACTCTTAAAACCTTGGGCCGGTTTTTATTAACACAACGAGGAAGGGGCAAAGTAGTCGCCAAAAAGGGAGTCGAGGTTAAGCTGTCAATACAAAGCTTCATGGTTATCTGATATAGCCCTAAAGAAACCAAGTCCTCTTCTTTATAAATTTGGCCAAATTCACCAGCCAGGTGTTCGGCGTCTTGAGCACCAACTACAAAAGAGATTAAGGTGCCGGCATTGCCGAAAATCGCTTTTTGCAAGTCTTCGTCCAATTGGCCAATATATTGATTAGCCAAACAAAGGTCAAGGCGATATTTGCGGGCCTCGGAGAGAATTTTGATAAAAGCGCTGGTAGCAAAGTTTTGAAACTCATCAACATAAAGGTAAAAATCCCTTCTTTCTTCTTCGGGCACGCGAATTCGGTTCATGGCGGCAATCTGCAGTTGAGCAATAATCATCGCTCCCAAAAGAGCGGAATTGTCCTCACCAATTTTTCCTTGAGAAAGATTAACTAAAAGCACCTTGCCTTCATTCATAATTTCTTCCAAGTTAACGGTTGAATGGTAAGAGCCGATAATTTGGCGGATGGTGGGCGAGGAAACAAACTGGCCAACCTTGTTAAGAATTGGAGAGATGGCCTCGTTTCTCATTTTGTCAGGCATCTGGTCAAACTCATGGGTCCAGAAACCTTTTAGAGTCGGTTCGCTCAATTTTTCCACCACTTTCTTTCTGAAGTTTCTATTAGTTAAAAGATCGGGGATTTGGACTAGAGTTGGTTGGGGAGTTTCCAGCAAGGTTAGCAGGGTATTGCGGAAGATATGCTCCATTCTCGGGCCCCAAGAGTAGTGATAAAGTTTGTAAAAAATCGCCACAATGCTGGAGGCAATCAGTTCCTTATGGGCCGGATTTTTAACTTCCAGAGGATTTAAATGAAATGGGTGCTGGGTATCGCTGGGATCCAGGTAACAAGTATCGTTAATTCTAAAAGAAGGAATATAGTCAAGCAGAATTTCGGTCAAGTCTCCGTGGGGATCAACCACCGCCAAGCCTTCTTTATTGCGCAGATCATTAATGGCCATATTGGCAATTAAAGTTGATTTGCCGGTGCCGCTTTTGCCAATGAGATAAATGTGGCGTCGGCGATCAACTCTTTTAATTCCAAAAGTGGCAATTTTGTTTTTAAACTCAGTTCGGGCAATAAAATTGATTTGTTTTTTATCCGCCTCATTAATGCCCTTGGCCGTTGGCAAATTAAGAGGCGGTTCACTCATCGCTTTTTGGGTCCAGGCAATGTTTTTAATACCGGAAAGCAGCTGAGAAGCTGGATGCCAGAGCGAAGCCAGTTCATTAAGATTAAGAATTTGATTAGCTGGTGCCAGCTCAAAGGTTCGTTGATAACAGGAGCGAAGCAATTTTTTGCGCCTAAAAGGCCAAGGTTCTTTAAGGCTTAAGCGGTTAACATCACTTTGATAAGTGGAAAAGGCATTGGCAAGAGCTTTTAAATTGGATTGGGAGTTGGTAATCAGTCTAATAGTGGCCCAAAATCCGGGAAGAGCAATCTTTTGGTTAATTTGTTGGGCTTGGGGGTGAGAGAGAGATTTACCTTCTTCACCCGAAGGAATGCCTTTATTAATAATATTTTGGGCAAAAGCTTGCCAGTTGCCCGGCCGAGCAATCAAAAGCTGGTAGGCCATAAAATCATTGGGTTCGGCTTTGGACATGGTTCCCAAGACTGAAGAGACAAGGTCAGCATCTTTTAGGTCCTGGAAGGTTCGCAGGGGCAAATAAAACTGGTTGCTTAAAACCAGTTGGCCGACTTGGGCTTCGGACTGGGGCAAGCGGTTGCTTAAATAGTCTTGGGGAATTTCTGTCAAAATGCTTTCCGGATATTGAGCCGAGAGTTGGCTTTCGACATAAGCCTTTAGATTTTCAGGGCAGGCAACTAAGAAATGAATTAACTGATCCACACAGGCAATCTCAAAAGAAAGGCAAACCGGTGGCTTAAAAGAAAGGGCTGGTTTTTTGGGCAAAGATGAAAAAGCAGCAAAAAGCTGAGTCGCCGCTTCAGGAGTTTTTTCGCTTGAGCGGGGTAAACGAATCTCAATCAAGGAGGAAGCTAAAGCTTCTTTGTTCATAGCCATTTTCTCTCCTAATTGTAACACATTGTTACTGGCTCATTACCGTTTCCTTACTCTTTACCAATCCAATATTGACTAGGAACTTCTATTCTAAGAGCCAGAGCCCTTAAGCCCTTGTTCATCCAGATTAGCCTGGTGCTCCAAAGGAAGGGAAGCACTTTTACATTGGGATAAAGACTTGGAGGTGACGGTGATAAACTTCTTTTTAGAAGAGGAGGATCGGCCCCAGCAAATAGGCTTGCGACCAGATCCAGAGGCGGGAGAGTCAAGGCTTCCTGGCAAGACTCTCAGGATTTTGGTAGGAGGAGCAGGACTGCTCTTGCTGGCTATCTTCCTTCTTTTAACGATTAGAGCTTGCAGCAGACCTGCAGTGGTAGTGGCAACTCCTACCTTTACTCCCACTCCGATTACGCCTACTGCCAGGCCAACAACTACTCGGTTGCCACCTCGAACCCAGACTCCAGGAGTAACTCCGACCTTGGCCGAGCGCACGCCAGAGCCCGAGCAAGCAACTTCCTTGCCAAACTTGCCGGTTGGAGGTGATCCTTGCCCTGAAGAGAAAATTGGCAAGGTTGCTTGGGAACGATCCAATCAAGAAAGTGGCGCTCTCTATCAAGAAGTGGTGGGTGATTGTTGTTGCTGGATTGGTGGTCAGATTTGGACCGATCACCGAGGCGAGGTAGAGGTTTGGGTTTTTGCGGTTAGACCGGGATTCTCGGCTGAGATTGGAAATTTCCGGGGCGGGACAGCTTGGTACCTGGACGGTAGCCTTGAGGAGATTAGAAGAAACCTTGAGCGGCAAGTGGTGGAGCTAGGAGAAAGATCTGGCAGGGCAAAGATTCAGATTGTCCTTTTGCCAGACGAAGTCAGGAGTTTGGTCATTGAATAAACTGCCGCTTTTAAAAAGGAGGTTGTCTATATCCCATACAGGAGAGGGAAACTGAGTGCTTTTAAAATACTTGGCCCTCCCTCTCCTGAAAACTAAAGTTTTTCTTACTTTATTCTTACCTTTTCTTCATTAAATATTGCTTGATTGTTCTTAAACTTCTTTCTATAGATTTTCAAAAATCTGTTTGGTGATTTCCTAATTTTAAGAAAGCGAAATCAAAGGAAAAGCCAAAAAGTTCTTTTACAAAGGGCTAACTAATCCAAAAATTCGCAGGAGAGGTGAAAAATGGCCGCTAGAGAAGAGTTAAAGCCCAGGTTGACTCGGGAAGAGACTGGTCTGCCTGCCGGCAAGGCAAGTAGGTCGGCGACTGATCGCTGGGAATGGGTAAGACAAAATAGTCGAGAGCTGCTCTATCTGGGGGTCTTGGTGGGAGTGGCAATGATGGCTTTGGTAGCAATGATCTGGAGTGCTGGGACAGTAAGAGCAATCAGATCCGAAGTACTTGCCAGTAGCCTCTTGCCCGATTCCCGTCTTGGTCCTCAAGTCGAGCCAACGAGTGAGACCAATCTTCTCATGCCGGTGCCAACGGCAATTTCCCAGGGGGCTTCGGTTTCGGAACAACATCCGCTTGATTCGGGCAAATTCCCCGGGACAGTAGAAGGACCGGCTATCGTTGAATGGTGGGACGGCAGTTCCCAGGAGGGCATTTTCCGCTTAGGCGAAGGAGAGCCGTTCTCTTACCAGCAAGATGGAACCTGGTGGTGCTTTTCTTCGAGTGCAGCTTTAGATGCTCGCTATCCCACCCACCGAGCGGAGTACTTCAACTCTCACCCCAAAGGAAATGAGGGCAGACCCGAGGATTAGGAGTCTTAGGTTCGGGAGGGAGAAAACGAAAAACCCTGGCAAACTTCCTAGTATTCGTTTCTTCCTCCCGATAAAATCTTTATCGGTTGGGCAGTTATAATTAACCTTTTTTGAGTGGTTCCTGGCGGCCAACAGGTTTGTAAAACCAAAAGCTCTTGAGATTGATTATCGGTCAGCCATTGGGTATCGTTTGGCTCGGTAATAAAACGTTCCCAGACTTGATAAACATATTTTTGGTTGGCAAAAAAAACAATCACCTGGTCTCCTTTTTTAAGTTCTTTTAAAAGGTAAAAAACGGCATTATAGCGAGAGATATTAGCAGGAGAGTTGGTGGAATGAGCAAAAAGATAAACCACTCCTTTTTCGCCTGGAAGCTTACTACCGGCCGCATGAGCGACACCCTCTTTTAAGGCGTTTTTATACTCCTCTTTACTGGCAGGATTAACGTTAGGGATAACTTTGGCAGCGGCCTTGATTTTGGGAATCACTAAGGAAAAATCAGCGTCAACACCATATTGGGCTGCTTCCTTGGCAATCCCTTGCTGCTCATTTTCAGCCAATCCGTTTGATTTTTGCCCATCACTGTTGGGGTCTTGGCTTAAGAAAGCAAAAGCGCGTTGGAAGCGATAACTGATTTCCTGGCTGACGGCCGGTCCCAAGGAGACGACTAAGATTAAAAGGGCGGCGGCAATAAGGTTGTAGCTGGAAATTTGAAGAACCTTTTTTATTTTTCCAACAGGAAGTTTTCTTTTGCCAAAAAAAAGTTTGGGGAAGATAGCTTTTTTTGAGCTGGAGTGATAAAGAATGATTTCCATCAAAAAGCAGGTTAAGACTTCCCAGGCACTAAATTCAAGCAAAAGCAAGCATAGAAAGGAATCAATTGCTTGACAAAAAACAAGCCCTTTTTCATAATTCGATTCCAGTAAAAAATTGAAAATAGAATAAAGTGAAAAGAAAAATTATCGTCATTAGCTTAGGTCTGTTGGTTTTAGGTTTTGGAAAAGCCGACTTTTCTTTAGCGGCGGTCCGTTGTGAGCCTCAATATGGGGGCGAAGTTTGTGTTCGCCTGGGAGACTTGCGGATTGACAAAGTTGTTTGGGATCCCCAAAGAGAAAAGTTTGTTGACAACCTTGATTTGACTGATCATCGGTTTTCACTCCAAGACGAAGTAGCTTTTCAGTTGCGGATAAAAAATATTGGCGATGCCACTTTTGAGAAAGTTGTCGTTAAAGATGAGTTACCCTCTTTTTTAGAGCTAGTTTCCGGAGATTTGGAGTTTGAAATTTTTGATTTGGCGCCTGGGGAAACTGAAACCAGAGATATCAAAACCAAAGTTAAGAGCGAGAGCCAACTGCCAACAGAGAAAAGTGTTATTTGCGATGTCAATCTGGCGGTGGCAAAAGCAGACAGTGAGGAAGCCAAAGATACGGCTAAAATTTGTCTTAGCAAAAAAGTGGCTGAAGTAAAGGTTTTGCCCATCACTGGTCCAGAACGAACCCCCTTGGTTTTATCTCTTTCGTTAATTGGGGGCCTGACTGGTTTGGCCTTGGTTGTTTTGAACCGCCTGTAAGACTGGCTTCTTACTGATTTATTACTTTGCTATTACTTTACTTTAATAGCCTGCTTTTAGACTTCTTCTCATAGAATTTTCCCTTTGGAATTAACTAAAGGAGTTCTTTTACAAAATAGGTATATTACCTAAAGGAGAGGCGAGTTGAAGACAATAAGATTCCTGGTAATGGTCCTTCTGCTGGGAATTTCGGCTTCCACTGCTAGGGCTCAGGCAGCCTTGAAGGTTGATTATCAGAACTTAAGAGAGGGGTTAGTAGAGTATGCACAAAAAACCAGCCCTCAGACCCTGGTTTCCAGCGGCGTAAAACTGGCTAAACTAGCGGCACCGACTGGTGGAGGCATACCACCCGCAGAAGCGGTTTGTCCTTGTTGCGGGGAAATCTGGAGCGCTCCCAACCAGGAAAAAGGCGAAGCTTACGGCCCAACACCCTTAGGCGGGATTTTTGAGGCTTGTCCAATCGTCGGTCAGATTTGGCGGGAAATTCTCCTTGATCCTAACAATCCTCAGGGAGAAAAAAAATCAGAGGTGGTAGTTTTCGGGATTCGGCCCGAGAGCATGATTTTCCTTGAGGGTTATCGAGGAGGAACAGCCTGGAACTTCCCTGGTCCGGTCGAGGAAATCTGGGAGGATCTTAAGAAACAGGAACGAGAGTTGGTGGCTACTTATCCGCAACTGAGCGAGGATGATGTCTGGGTGGTTCTTTTCCCTGATGACATTGACAAGAAAGTGCCGATGGTCAAAGAGGCTAGAACCCAGGCAATCCTTTCTGGTGAGGGTAACCCCGGCAGCAATCCCGGTAACAATTCCTCTTGGGGGTTGGGAACAATCAGCGGACCAGCGATTGTGGAGAGCAGTACTGAGGACGGTGAAGCTTTGGTGGTAAAACTCAACAGTGGTCAATCTCGTTACTTTCCCCGGGAAGGAAGCGCCTTTCCATTTCCTGAACAAGCAGCTTTAGATGAGAGATGGCCTTCACACTTGGTCGAATTTCGTCAAAGGTTTGCTAATGGGAAAGTGGAGGGAGCTTAAGGAAATATGCCCAACTTAGGAGAGGGGGCCGCTAGGCTAAAGCAAAATAACAATCTACGGCCGCGACCACCCTCTCCTCCAATTTAAATCTTAAAGAGAA
The DNA here is from genome assembly GCA_035529915.1 of Clostridia bacterium. Lineage (GTDB taxonomy): Bacteria > Patescibacteriota > Microgenomatia > UM-FILTER-40-11 > UM-FILTER-40-11 > DATKVU01. Next base: position 11,361 of record DATKVU010000108.1, on the reverse strand, counting down.
ATCTTAAAGTTTTCTCTAAAAGAACGAAAGAAAACAATGAAAAAAATTAAAAATAAAAAAACACCCTTAGTAACAGTTCTGATAACTGTTTTTAATACTGAGGCTTTCTTGGCTTTAGCTTTGGAGAGTATTGTTAAGCAAACATATAAAAACTTGGAAATCGTTGTTGTTGATGATGGCTCTAGCGATAAAACCGCTCAGATTATCAAAAAATTTGCTCGGGCGGACCAAAGAATAAAACCAATTTTCCTGAAAAAGAATCTTGGTCCTAGTTTGGCTTCTAATCTGGGGTTGGAAAAAGCCCAGGGAGAATTTATTGCCCGGATGGATGCTGATGATATTGCTTTTCCTGACCGAATCGAGCGACAGCTGAACTTTTTGTTGGCTCATCCCGAGGTAGTTTTATTGGGTGGCCAGTGCTTTTTAATAAACCAAGAAAGTGAAGTAGTGGGCGAAAAGCTTTTTCCTTTGACTAACAAAGAGATTTATAAAGCTTTGTTTGCTTTTAACCCAATTCAACACCCGACTTGTCTTGTCAACCGCCGCCTTTTGCCTAAGGCCAGGCTTTTTTATCACAATCATTCTCTTTTGGCTCATGATTTGGAATTGGTTTTTGAGTTGAGTCAATACGGCCAGTTGGCTAATTTGCCCCAAAAAGTTTTGTATTATCGCCAAGATCTTAAGTCTTTATCCCGTAAAGACGCCAAAGAAACTTTTCGGGCGACTTTGGCAATTCGTAAAAAAGCCTTAAGAGAGTATGGTTATCAACCAAGTCTGAAGGCCTGGTTAATTCATTTTACTCAAGTTTGCTTAATTTCCATTCTTCCTAAGGCTTGGATTTATCCTCTTTTTAAGTTTTTTCGCTTAGAAGGGGTGAAAGATAAAAATGCCAAAGGTTTAGCTTCTGGTTGGAGAAATATTTTTACGGGGGCCTGCTTAAGAGATGTTTAGAAAAAACTGGCCAGTGTTTTTGATTTTTCTGGTTGTTTTGCTAGTTAGCTTTTTTAATTATCAGCCCGGGACGTTTTTGACTGGTTGGGATAATCTGCACCCGGAATTTGATTTTGAGCTAAACATAAAAAGGTCGCTCTTTGCTGCTTGGCAAGAATACCAAGGATTGGGACTTTTAGGAGGCATGGGCCATGCAGCTGATTTGTTCCGGCAACTGTTTTTATGGTTGGTTTCCTTTCTTTTGCCAATTTCTTTTTTGCGCTACTTTTATCAGTTTTTAATGCTTTTGCTCGGTCCTTTGGGTGTTTATTTCTTGGCTCGGGATATTATCTTTGAAAAACATGAACGGGAAACTCGCTCTGCTGCCGGACTAACAGCCGCTTTTTTTTATCTTTTTAATTTGGCCACTTTGCAGATGTTTTTTGTTCCTTATGAAGCTTATGCGGCTCATTTTGGTTTTTTGCCTTGGGAATTTTGGAGTGCCCTTTCTTTTTTGCGCCATCCAAGCAAGAAAAACCTACTTTGGGTTTTTTTGATTAATCTTTTGGCTCTTTCTCAAGGTTATGTGGCCACCTATTTTTTGGTTTTGCTTTTGGCTTTGGGTTTGCTTTTCTTGCTTTATTTTCTTAAAAACCGACAGAGCTTAAAACAAATTACCCTGGTTTTGGCAGTGATGTTTTTTGTCAATTCTTTTTGGCTTTTGCCCAATCTCTATTTTGCCTTTTCTAATCTTGAGGTAGTTTCCCAAGCCAAAATCAATATTATGTCCACCGAGGAAAATTTATTGAAAAACAAAAAGTTTGGCAATTTAGCCAATCTCGCTTTGTTTAGAGGTTTTTGGTTTGATAATCTTGAGCCAGGAGAAAAGGGTGAGGTCAACTACTTATTGGCTGATTGGGAGCAATATTTAAATCAGCCAGGGATTTTGGCGATTGGCTATTTGCTTTTTGTCTTGGGTGTTTTAGGAGTAATTTTCGCTTTGAGAAAAAAAGATTTTTCGGCTTTGCTTTTTTTACCGGCTTTACTGGTTGGCTTTACTCTTTTGGCCAGCGATACTCCTGGGTTTTCCTTTTTAGCCAGTCTTTTTTTCCGTCTGCCTTTGGTGGCCCAAATTTTTCGTTTTCCTTTTACCAAGTTTGCCCTTTTAGTGGTTTTGTCTTTTTCTGTATTTTATGCTTTTTTTTGGGTTTTTTTGTTTTCTTGGTTAAGAATAAAGAAAAATTTTGGTTCTTGGCTAAAAAGACTTTTTTGGGGGATTTCCTTGTTTTTACCTTTAGTTTGGCTTTTACCCGTATTTCAAGGCAAGCTTTTTTATTTTAAAGAAAGGCAAGAAATTCCCTTCGAGTATTTTCAGGTTTTTGACTTTTTTGAGAAAGAAGAGGCTAGTCGGGTTGCCAATTTTCCTCAAGCCCATTTTTGGAGCTGGAATTTTTATCGTTGGGGATACAGTGGCTCTGGGTTTTTATGGTATGGGATAGACCAACCAATACTTGATCGGGCTTTTGATCCTTGGTCAAAAGAAAATGAAAATTATTTCTGGGAGATTTCTTATGCGGTTTTTTCGCAAAACCAAGCGCTTTTTGAGAATGTTTTGGAAAAATATCAAATAAATTGGCTTTTGCTTGATGAGAATATTTTATCTCTTTCTGGTCGAACTTTGGCAATCGAGGAACTAAAGAATTTGCTTTCTTCGGAAAAATTTGAATTAGCAGCCGAGTTTGGGCGACTCAAGATTTATAAAATCAAGCTCAAAACTCAAGCAAAAGATTTTGTATTTTTGACTCAAGATTTGCCCACAGTTGGTCCTGACTATTCTTGGACTAATTTTGACCAAGCATATTTAGAGAAGGGAAATTATATTGTTGAGCAAAAGCCTGATATTTATTATCCTTTCCGCTCCCTTTTTACAGGCCGAAATCCTGGGGAGCTGGATTTTGAGATTAGCGAGACTAATGATTCCTATATTTTTAAAAGAAAATTAGCGTTGACAGTTGCAGACTATGAGCTGAAACTACCAGAATATGATGGCCAGGAATTGCTTTGGGTTGACCCCGCAGACTTAAGTCAGATTCGCTATTTAATTCCCCAAGCATTTTTAGAAAATAACTCTTTAAAAGTAGTGGTTCCCAAGACAGAAGGCTATTTTAGTGCCGCAATTGAGCCAAAAGAAGATGGGGTGGTTTTTTCCCAGAAGAATCAAGAGGCGGTTTTTTCTTTTGAAGAGCTAGCTCATAAATTTGCTTACTTGATTAAGATAGAGAACAAGAATTTGACTGGCCGAAGCTTACTTTTTTGGCTGGAAAATCTCAGCTCTCAAAGAAGTGATTTCGAGCTCTATTTACCAGATTGGGGGACTTCTTTTTTAATTCAGCCGCCAATGAAGCCCGATGGCTTAGGTTATGCTTTTCATTTTGAGAATATTCCTATTGGCCGACAGAAAGCAGTTAATGATTTGAAGAAAGTTGTCGTTCAGCTCTTTCCTTATCGGTTTTTAAGCGAAATCGCCCTTGTTTCCCCGTCAATTTCGACCAATGAGCCAAGATTAAATACCCTTACTGTCAATCACCCCAACCCCAGTCTTTATAAAGTGGAAGCAAAAGAGATTCCCCGAGGTTCCACTTTAGTTTTATCGCAAAGCTATCACCCGGGTTGGCATGCTTATGCTCTAGAGGCTAAAGACTATCCATTTAAGGCTTTCTTGGCACCAGTTTTAGGGAAGGAGATTAAAGAGCATGTTTTGGTTAATAATTGGGAGAATGGTTGGCAGGTAAATAGTCAATCATCAAGAGTTTACTTAGTTTTTTTGCCTCAATACTTGGAGTATTTGGGATTTTTGTTAAATGTTTTTCCCTTGTTGATGATTTTAAAGTATCGTTAGGAGCTAGTTGGTTGGGCAACCACAATCAGCCTTTGAAAAGTAGTTCCTGGCGGCCAGCAAGTTTGCAAAACTAAGCGTTCTTTTTGGTTGTCGTTGTTTAACCATTGAAGATCGTCACTAGCAGTTTTAAATTGAGCCGTTACCTCATATTCAAATTTTTGCCCGCCAAAAAAAATGATGATTTTGTCTTGGGGCACTAATTCTTTAAGCAGATAAAAAATAGCATTATACTGAGTTACATTTGCTAAAGAATTGGTGGAATGGGCAAAAAGGTAAACCGTGCCTTTGCTGCCGGGAAAGCTGGTTCCCAAAGCATGAGCAACCCCTTCTTTTAAGGCAGTTTTGTATTCCTCCTCATCAGCCGGATTAATATTGGGGACAACTTTGGTAGCGGCCTTGATTTTGGGAATCACTAAGGAAAAATCAGTTGTTACTCCGTATTGGGCCGCCTCTTTCAGAATTTGTTCTTGTTTGTTTTCTTTAGAACTAGGCAAGTAGGAATAATTTTGAGACTGAACCTGGCTTTTCTTTTCCAGCCGGTAAAGAATTTCAATTAAAGCGATGGGGCCGACAGTTAAGGTTAAAGCTGCTAAAGAGAGAATTACCAGAGCGTAACCCGTCTTTTTAAGCCAGCCGCTTTTGCTTGTCTTTTTTTCTTGGTGATAGCAATCGTAAAGAACAATTTCCATGATAATCCTTTAGTATGGAACAGTATTATGATTTTTTTTACACATAAAATCAAGCAACTGCTGGTTGACAAAAGAAAAGGCCCACCCTATAATCCCAAGCATAATGCTTAGGATTAAAGGACAGGTAATCCTTTTTGCTTTGGCCGTTTTTGGTCTTCTTTTAGTCGCTAGACCTTCTTTAGCAACAGTTCGCTGCACTACTCAATATGGCGGCGGTGAAATTTGCGAAGAGACGGCTGATATTGTTTTGGATAAAAAAGTTTGGGATGAGGAAAGAAAGATTTTTGAAGATAATTTGGCTGATATTACTTCAGAAGGATTTAAGTTTTCCTTGGGCGACAGAGTAATCTATCGAGTTAGGGTGACCAATGTCAGCGACAGAAAATTTGATAAAGTGACAATTACCGATACCTTCCCTACGGCCAATTACTTGAAATATGATACTACCAATGCTAGCAGCCCCAAATTTGAATATCGGGATGGCAAAGTAGCCAAAGTTTCTTTTGATCTTTTTGATTTAGGGCCAGGTGAGTGGGATGAAAAGCAAATTGAACTTTTGGTAGTGAGGACTCCCGCTCAAAATACTTTTGACTGCAAGGTGATAAATGAGGTTGAGGCTTGGGCCGAAGACCAATATGCTCGGGATACGGCCAAAATTTGTGTTACCAGCCGAGAAAAAGTTTTAGGAGTAACGATTTTGCCTAAAACCGGTTCTCCAGTTCAGTTTTTGCTGATTTTGACTTCACTTTTTGCTGGTTTGATCGGTCTGGCTCTTATCCGCTTAAACCGAAAACCCTAAGCAAATGAAGCCGGAGAAAGGAGTTGCTCGCTCAACCTCTTTCTCTGGTTTTAATCTACCAGAAACAAAGACAAATCCATCTCTCCAGATGTGCTGGAGTTTTTGAGTTTGTTTTAGTTCTTTGAAAAGGCATCACCAAGAAATTTTCGCCTGGCTTGAGGCGTTAAAATTCAAGCGAGCTTTCCAATGGCCTGGCTTCCCAATGGGAACTTTCCAGGCTGGAGGAATAAAGTAAGGAGCAAGGGAAATGTTGCGCGAGGTTGTAATCTTTGTGGGTGGAGCAGTCTTCTGGCTATTGGTGCAGAACTTGCTCTTGCCCGACTCTTGTGCGGTCTGGCTGGCTCGGCGGAGGAATTGCCCATTCATCCTATTGCCCGTCGGCGTTCTTCTCCTGGCCGTATCAGCCCCGGGCTTTCTTTATGCCCTGGGTTGTGTGTTCCTCGAGGTCGTTGCTCGGCTTCGTGTTCACCCCGGCGTCTGGGCACTTTCTGGAACCGGGGTGGTGCTGATCGTAGTCTCGGTGGTAGCGCTGATTCACCGACGGAGAGTGGTGACGAGTATCGCAGTGTCGTCAACCAGCTGATAGGAGGAAGGTAAGATGAAGAGGATTTTGGCTTTGGCAGGGGTAGTAGTGATTCTCGCCAGCTGCTGGGGCGTGAAGGTGGATCCTTCTTCCGCTCCGACAGTGGTCAAGGTGGTCAGGGAGACGGTAGTGGTCGAGCGGACCGTGGTGCGCGAGGTCGCGCAACTATGTCCGACGGCAATCACAACGACGGTTAAACAGGCGCCGACCCAGACAACTGCTACTGCGACAACGAAGGGGCCGGACAAGTTGGCCGGAAGCGCGGCTCTTTCAGAATCTCTCCAGAAAGTCCAGGTTGGCGATTGGGAGCTCCGCTATTACAAGGGAGCAACTGAGCAGGTGAAAGGATGGCCGTTCGCGAGTCTCGAGCCTGAGAAATGGCCAACCTTTCCTAACCAGCCTAACCCGCTGGTTCCGGAGTTCCGAGTTAAGATCGTGGATGAAGTGGAGACTGTACCGGATGGTCTGGAGTATGGCATTGAGGAGTCTGACTTCTGCCAAACGCCAGATAGTCAGTGCCGATTCCCCGTGGCTGCCCGACACTACCGGATCATCACCGCCGACTACGACATCGGGGACATAGGCAAGTGTGCCTATGCTGACAACGGAGTCGGTTGTGCTCTGATGATCATCAATATTGGCAATGTGACGTCGGTTTGGGAAGGCAAGGTAGACATGGGTTTTACCGTAACCGGTAGCTACTTCAATGGTGACGTCTTGAACGAAGCCATTGTCGCGGGCCTGTCGCACACAGCCAACCGGATGATGAACCTCGCTGATCCTGATGCTACTAATCCAGGATCAAACTGCTCTTCTCCGGAAGGATGCGATGGTGTCGACATTAAGTTCATCATCATCTGGGGTAACGAGATCCTGATGAGCGGTCATACCGTCGTGCACCGATGAAGTTCGGACAATCTGGCATGAGTGGCGGAAGCTGCTCCTCTCGAAAGAGAGCCTTGGTGATGCCTGATTGTCTTAGGACAAAAATATCGTTTTGTGTCCTGGGACAATCAAGGAAATGTACGAAAAATGTATAGAAGAAAAAGGTCTTTAACTTTTATGAGTATTTATGAAATTCAGCTTTTTAAAAAAATCGGCAGCTTTTCCTATTTTTTTATCTCTTTTTGTTTGTTTAGTTTTATTTCTTAATTGTTCTTCCGGTACTTGGCTTACGGGATGGGATACTCTTCACCCAGAACTTAATTTTTCTATAAATATCTTTCGTTCCTTTTATGGGGTTTGGCGACAAGAGCAAGGATTGGGGGCATTAGCGGGACATTCTCATATGTCAGAACTTCCGAGAATGTTCTTGCTTTTCTTTTTTTCCTTATTTTTCAAGGTTGAATTTTTGAGATTTTTTTACTTTTCTGCTTGTCTTTTGTCGGGAGTAGTGGGAGTTTTTTTCTTTCTGAAAAATCTGGTTTTTCAGAAAGAGACTTTGGGGGTAAATTTATCGTCTTTTTTTGGGGCCTTATTTTACATTTTAAACTTAGGAACTTTACAACATTTTTATGTTCCTTTGGAGATGTTTGGGACAATGTATGCCTTTTTGCCCTGGTTGCTTTTGTTTTCAGCTCGCTACATTGCCAACGGGGAAAAGAAGTTTTTAGGGGGTTTTTTTTTGATAACTCTTTCGGCTTTACCAATGGCTTATGCCGCTACCTTGTGGTATGTCTATTTTGTTTGTCTGTCTTTATTTTCTCTCTCTTTAGCAGTCTTAAAACTAGGAAAATTTCGTCGGGTTTTTATTGTTTTGGGACTGACTTTACTGGTTAACTCTTTTTGGCTTTTGCCAAATTTGTACCTTCTTGTCAGTTCGGCCAGAAACGTGGGCGAGAGCAAAATTAATCTTCTTTTTTCTGAAAAAGCTTTTTTAATGGACTTAAAATATGCCAATCTAAAAGATACTCTTTTACTGAAAGGTTTTCTTTTTGACTGGAGAGAGTATCAGGATGGGATGTTTTTGGATTTAATGCGTTTTTGGTCGGCCCATTTAAAAAATCAGATGATTTTGTTTTTGGGATATCTGTTGTCGGGATTGGCAATATTGGGGGTAGCGGTTTCGGTGGTTAGGCGGAGGAAAGAATGTTTGGTTTTGTTGGGACCATTTTTGTTGGGATTGATTTTTTTACTTCATGGTTTGCCAGGATTAAAGGAAGGATTTGAGATTGTTCGACAAAATTTAAGCTTGTTTAAAGAAGGGCTGCGTTTCCCCTGGACAAAATTTTCCTTAATAGTAATTTTTGGCTTTTCAGTTTTTTTTGGCGAGGCAGTAAATTTTTTGCTTGAGTTTATCAAACCAAGGGTCGGAAAATTTGGGCTTTCAATTTCGCTTTTGACGGTTTTAATCCTTTGGATGCTGCCTGTTTTTAAGGGGAATTTAATCAGTAATAGCCGGCAAGTAGAAATTCCCCAAGATTATTTTGAAACATTTTCTTGGTTTAGGAATAAACCAGAGAGTGAGAGAGTTGGTATTTTGCCCGCATCAAGTTTTTGGGGTTGGGAATATTATGATTGGGGATTTGAAGGGGCAGGCTTTATTTGGTTTGGGTTAAAACAACCAGTTTTAGTCCGTGATTTTGATCGATGGAGTGTCGGGAACGAAAATTATTATTGGGAAATTTCAAATGCGATTTACAGTAAAAAATCGGAGCTTTTGATAAGGGTTTTGGAGAAATATCAGGTAAAGTGGCTTTTGGTTGATGGTCATATAACAAATCCGGCCTGGCAAGAGTCCTTGTATCTGGAAGAACTAGAGGAAATGGTAAAAGGTTCTGACAGGTTTAGACTGGCCCAGACATTTGGCAAGATTAAGATTTATGAAGTGAGCCTAAAAGCGCCGGTAGATGAGTTTGTTTTTTTGGCCCAGGGTTTGCCGGCAGTCGGGCCTAATTATTCCTGGAATAATTTTGACCAAGCTTACTGGGAGCAAGGGAATTATAAAGAGGGAGAGAGCCCGGATGTTTATTTCCCTTTCAGAAGTCTTTTTACCGGCCGCAGCCCCGAGGAGTTGGATTTTGAGATTAGCGAAACTGAGGCTGGCTATATTTTCAGCCAAGAGTTGCCGGAGACACTAGCTGACTACGAACTGGTATTGCCGGAATCTGACGATAAAGAGCTTGTCTGGATTAATCCAGACAATTTAGCTGACTATCGCTATTTGACTCCCAAAGTTGGTAGAGAAGGAAACGTAATTGAAGTTTTTATACCCAAGGTTGGGGGATATTTTGGAGTAGAGATTGATCCGAGGGAAGAGAATCTTTTGACAGCCAGAAACTGCAACCGTTTTTCCCAAGGAACGATTAATAATGAGTTGTGGGATCGGTTTTTGCGCTTAAGGGCTACTGATGCTTACAATTGCTCAGCCGCTTTTTCTCAGGAGCATCTTCTTCATAAGTTTGGCTATCTTATCAAAGTTGAAGCCCAGAATATCAAAGGTAAAAGCTTGCTTTTTTGGATTGAGAACCTGACCGGCAAAAGGGCGGATATGGAGTTGTATTTACCTAAAGATGAAAATATTCACTATTTAATCCAGCCGCCAATGAGCCAAGCTGGTTTGGGTTACACGCTTCACCTGGACAATATCTCTATTGGCCGGCAAACAAGTATTAATGATTTGGGTGAAATTACCATCAATCCAATTCCTTATAACTTTTTAACCAAAATTTCTTTAGTTCCTAAAGAAAATAAACAAAAGGAAACTAAACTGCTTTCAGTTAAAACAAACCATCCTAATCCGAGTCTTTATGAAGTAGAATTGGATAAAGTACCGGAAAACTCAACTCTGGTTTTATCCCAAAGCTTTCACCCCGGCTGGAAAGCATATTTACTAGACGCTAAACGCTTTCCCCTAGACGCTTTCTTAGCTCCGCTTTTAGGTAAGGAGCTTAAAGAGCATGTTTTGGTTAATAATTGGGAGAATGGCTGGAGATTGACAAGATTAGAGGATTGTTCACTTTCATCTTCTAATCTTATTATCTTGGTTTTCTGGCCTCAATACTTGGAATATTTAGGGTTTGGAATATTAGGACTAGGTACCATTATTATTTTGCCGGTTAGTTTAACAAAGGCCTTGCGAAGCTAGTAAACAATCTTGCCTTTTTGTTCTTTAGCCAGAGAAATAAAATATTCAATCATATCTTGTTTTGAGAATTCTTTAATTATCTTGGGATAGTCTTTCAGTTTTTCAATTTTCAAAAAACAACTTCCCACAAACAAACGATCCATTTTCCAGTCAGTTTTTTTCTCTAATTTTTTCAGAAGCATATTTAGATCAAATGGGTTTTCTTTTTGGATGAAATAAAAATCAACAAAATCCCTAGCATTTTTTCTGGTCAAAATGGTGTCCAGTTTACTTAAGGCAATATCAAGCAAGCTTTCAATCTCTAACCCTTTATGAGCTTTTCCCTTGGCAAATCTTTTTAAAGGCCAGAAGTTAAAATCGGCTTTAACGGTTTCTCTTTGACCTTTTTTTAAGAAAAATATTTTTGAGGCAAGAGCTTCGCGGTATTCAATTGTTTCAACACCGATTTTTTTAAAAATGGGCGTTAGTTTTATTTTAACCTCTTCGATGGGAATTTCTTTATCAGAGAAAAAATCAAGGTCCTCTGAATAGCGATGATGGAGATAGAATTCTGATAAAGCTGTCCCTCCGGCAAAGCGAAAATTTTGGGTAATAAAGGCCTCTGAACATAGTCCATCAAGAATGGTTTTTTGAAATGGAGTTAAGATCGATTTCATTTGGGAAGAACAATTTTTTTTAAAAAATTTAGAATTTTTGGATCCAAGATTTCCTCTTTAATTTCCGGCCAAAGTTGGCGTAATCTTTTTAGACTGATTTTTTCACCATCAAGGCCGTAATTAATAAGTTGCAGCAGCCGCCATTTTTCGTATTCATGGGGGAATTTTTTTAAATATTCTTCGTCGGTTGACCAATTGTGCATGAACATATTATAACTCATATTAGTAAGAGTAAGAGAGGGTTAGCTTTACCCCCCAAGGATTTTGAAGTATACTGGCTTTGTGATGACGCTTTTGGTTTTTATTGCAATTTTGTCGGTTTTGGTTTTTGTTCATGAGTTGGGCCATTTTTTGGCAGCCAAACGCGCAGGCATTAAAGTTGAGGAATTTGGTTTTGGGATTCCCCCAAGAGTTTGGGGCAAAAAAGTTGGTGAAACCATTTATTCAATTAATGCTTTGCCGATTGGCGGCTTTGTCAGATTATACGGAGAAGACCCTCCTTCGTCCCGCCGAATCGGCGGAACTTCGGAAGGGCAAGCGGGGCGCGCTTTTTTTGAGAAACCAATTTGGCAAAGGTTGGGAGTACTTTTGGCAGGAGTAACCATGAATTTGCTTTTGGCAATTGTCGCTTTTTCGGTTCTCTATTATGTTTATGGCATTCCCAGCAAAACCGATAAAGTCAAAATTGTCGGTATTGCCGAGAATTCTCCAGCTCAGG
>DATKVU010000107.1:0-2082 GCA_035529915.1 Clostridia bacterium | reverse complement strand
AGCATTGGCACTGCAAGTGATGTTTGTCTTTTTGAAGCGCTTTGTCTATTTCCTGGTGCAACATTGTTTGTGTGAACATTAGTATTGTTACTTGTTATAACATTAGTACTTTGTTTTATTGCATTGACTTGTGCTGCTCCTGATTTTTTGTTTTGTTCGCCAATTTGATCAAGTTTATTTGCTATAATTTGTTGCTCTTGTGCTACTTGTTTAGCTGTACGTTCAGCAATGATTTTAATCTCACTTTTATGTGCCGGTGCTAGTTCTTTCGGCATCATATCTGTTATATCAACAGGTTTAACTGGAGGAGCTTCTTTTCCTTCTAATGCTGCTTCAAGACTATCAGCAAGAGTTCCATGTTGAATACGACCTATAACTTCTTTGGCTTTTTTATATATTGGGCCAATTACTGACATATTTTCAATTTTTGCATCTGCCCAATCTCTTATACCTCTAAATGCTTTCATAAATGTAACAAGAGGAAATAGTAAATTGGCTAACGCATCTTTCATAACATCTTTAAATTGATCCCAGTTAAAGTTTTCAAAGAACTGACTTACACCATCTTTTACAATTTGCCATAATGTTCCGAATGACTCAAAGATACTTGAGAAAATATTTTTCAATCCTTGCCACATTTCACCTATAAAACCAGGACCTGATAGCCAGTCATCCAACCATTCATATATACTTTTACCAACAAATTTTGTCAAAACCCAAAAGCTTTTGATCCCTTCTTTCAACATCTTATATGGAAATGTTGCAACATCCCAAATTGATGAAACAATGCTTTTAATGTCCTGAATGTATTGATTCATATATTCAGATATTTTTTCTCCACCAACAAAACCAAGGACACCACCGGCCAGTGCTCCAATAGCACCACCAATCATAGTACCAACACCAGGAATAATTGACCCTGCTGCTGCACCAAGAGCTGCACCTTTTAGAGCCCCACGTTTGGTTCCTTCCCATCCGCCTTTACCAGCTTCTCCAGCACCACCCAATGCAGCAGAGAAAGCACGGACTAAAACATTTCCAGCAAATCCTTGTGGATCAGTCACAGCTTGATACATATCTTTAATTGTCATCCAACCACCAATTAAAGCACCTGTTCCTGCTGCAGCTGCTGATCCAAGAAGACCTGCACCTCCTTTAACACCTGCACCAATAACACCTTTAACTCCACCTGCAGCATATGCAGTACCAACTCCACCTGCAACAGAAGTTAATGCACCTCCAACTCCAGTAGCTATACCTCCAAGACTGGTTAGGGCCAATCTTCCTACCCATGCGGCAATACTAATAATCGGTTGTACAATTTTCATGATACCGCCACCGATTTTTGTAAAGAATCCTAAAATAACAGGAATCCAACTTTTGATTCCTTGCCCCATCTTTTTAAATCTTTCTTTTAACCCTTCCATTCCTTCTGATTGTTTTTTTCCATATCCTTTAATTTTTTGCCAGATACCGACTTTTTCTTTGTCACTTTTTTTATCTTCTTTGTATTTCTTTTCAGAAAATTCTGCTGTTGCAGAAATGTTCTCAGCCATACTTGGAGAATGAGGTCCTTCTCTTTTTTCTTGATCCTCTTTCATGCTTCTCATTTTTTCAATATTGTCGGATATCTTTTCCCACAATCCTTGAATTTTGTCTTTCCCTCTTTTTCCAAAACGCTCAGCACGTTTTTTCATGGCTCGAGCTTTGAACTCTGCATCGAATTTAACATTTGCTAATTTCTCTTCTGCATCCTCAAAATAAGTATTTCCTCCACCAGCTCTTTCCTGAACTTTACCACGGATATTTTCTTTTGTTATACCCATGTTTCTCAGAATTGCCATTGGACTTAATAAATCACTAAAACTTGTTATACCTGCTTCTGATAAAGCACTTCTATCTAAATCTAATCTGTCAACAAATGTATTGAATAAACCTTCCTTTCCTCCAGGTTCAATACTTCTACTTGTCATGAACTCTTTGATTTGACCAAAGAGAGTATATGTTTTAGACGATGTAGGAGATACTTTTTCTCCAACTAATGCTTCAGCGGAAACATTTGTAAATTTAGCAATATCTCTT
>DATKVU010000106.1:0-2295 GCA_035529915.1 Clostridia bacterium | reverse complement strand
CTGCCGGTATCAGTAGTTTTTATGCTTGAAGTATTGGCTGGTCTTTTAGGGGTAGGGGCTTTAGTTGGCTTTTTGGGCAGTTTCTTGGCTGTTTCCCGCTTCAACCGGGCAGTCAGATGAAAAAACTCTTAGTTTTTGTTTTCCTCGTTTTATTCTGCTTTTTCCCTAAAGTTATTTTGGCGGTTTCTTGTGAATCTGATATTTCTGGGGATTCTTCAGAACAAACCTTAAGAGACGTTGAGAATGATTGTCTGGCCAGGGTACAAGAGACCCAAGAACAAGCACGCACCCTTAGCCGAGACATTGTTTTGATGGATAGTAGCATCAAGCTTACTTCCTTGAAGATTTATCAGACGGAAAGTCAAATCAAAATTTTAGAGAGCGAAATTGTCTCTCTTTCTGGGAAGATTATTCGCCTAGATGATTCTCTAAACTTTCTTTCAAAAGTATTACTTTCTCGAGTAGCGGAAACTTATAAAAAGGGGAAAGTTGATCCTTTGCTTCTTCTTCTTTCCTCAAATAGCTTTTCTGATTTTGTTTCCCATTATCGTTATCTCCAGGCAGTCCAACTTCATGATCGAGAAATGCTCATTAGCATGGAGCAAACTCGTACCAGTTATGACGAGCAAAAACAGCTTAAAGAGAAAAAACAAGAAGAGCTTTTGGTTCTTAAAAAAGAGCTGGATAATCAGAAGGCTTTATTGGCCCAACAAAAAAAGGATAAAGAAAATTTATTGATAATAACTAGGAACAATAAGAAAAGATATGAGCAGATTTTGGCAGAAGTTCAAAAAGAGATTCAGGCATTATTAGCTTCGAAGTTTACAGAAAAAAGACATGTAAACAAAGGAGAGGCAATTGGGATTATGGGTAGTACCGGCTTTTCTACTGGCCCGCATCTTCACTTTGGAGTTTATAACATTTCCGAGGGAGATAGAGATAGCTTTGATTATTATTCTCGGGTAGAAAATCCTTTTTCCTTTCTTTCGGCTAAATCAGTTGTTTTTGAAGCAACATCTTGTGATGATACTCCCAATCGGATTACTAAAAGTGCTGGAACTGGAGGTTGGATTTGGCCAATGGATGGTAGTACAAAAATTACTCAGTGTTATGGTCATACTCCTTGGTCTTGGTTTTATAAAGGAAACTTTCATCATGGTGTTGATATAGTAGGCATGGGAAGCTTAGTGGTTCAAGCGGTTGAAGAAGGCGAGGCTTACTTTTATCAGGGGCAAGGTTCTTTTGGTAACAATGTTAGGATTTTTCATTCCGACGGCAAAATGACTTTATACTTGCACTTAAGATAGCATTTGATGATACCACTAGTTTTTTTCTTAATTTTCTTCCTATTTCCTAAAGTGGCCTTTTCTCAACAACAAGTAGTAATTAACGAGTTTTTACCAAATCCTACCAGTGGAAGCGATGAGTGGGTAGAGCTTTATAATACTTCTTCTGAGAAAATTAGTCTTGTTGGCTGGCGATTGGTTGATTTGGTAGGAACTGATGTTAAACTTGATGGGTGTATTTCTCCTGGAGAATTTAGGAAATTTAGTCGAGGGGAGGGATGGTTGAATAATACTGATGGCGATACTATTGTCTTGGAAGACGAAGAGGGAAGACAAAAAGATAGGGTGGTTTACGGAGATGGTGGCGATGTTGGACTTCCGAAAGAAGGTCAATCAGCTGGACGTTCTCCTGACGATAGTTCTGTCTGGCAAATTTTTGACTCACCCACTCCCCAAAATTCGGAATGTCTTTTGCCCACTCTTACGCCATCGCCCACTCTCACTCCAACTTCAGCTCCCACTCCCAAACCAACTTCTACCTCTAAGCCGCCAACTAATACTCCTACTTCCATGCCTCCCACTTCTACTTCGACTCCTAAACCAACTGTTGTAAAAGACGTAACAATTAGTTCTGGCGAAGGCCAGGTTTTGGCTTTGTCAGATGAAGGGGAAGTTGAACCGAGCCCTGGGGATGAAATTCAAGAAATTAAGGATTTATATCAACCACCAGAAAAAAAGAAATCATTTCTATTTCCAGCCGTCTTGATTGTTGGCGGCATTGGTCTTGTTTCTTTTTCTGTTTATTCATTTCTTAAAAAAGAAGAGGGAGGTGAGGAAAGCGATGGGTCGCTGTAAAACTCTTATTTTCGTTTGGCTACCGCCGTTTTTCTGGATAAGCTTGATTTTTCTTCTTTCTTCTTTCCCGAAGCTGCAAATTTCCGAAGGTTTGGCAGATTTGATTTTGCGCAAACTGGCCCATATGTTTGAATATGGGGTTCTTTATCTTTTA
>DATKVU010000105.1:0-1495 GCA_035529915.1 Clostridia bacterium | reverse complement strand
GGATCATATCCCAGATCTTCGATCTTGCTTTAAGCTGGATTTCAACCTCTGGGGTGACAAACTCATTAAAGAGTTCATCTTGGTCATCTAGGTTTAGAAATTCATCAGACATTGTTGTTTTTCTCCTTAATTAATGTTTTCTTGCTATCCCCCTCCTTTCTGCGATTGATTTCATACCGGCTTCGGCGGCTGCCATAATGCTTCCATAGCCCTCTTTTTTCTTCTTCTTCTCCGGTGCTGACGCTAATTCGTCAACCGGAGTTTCAGAAGGTGGACTTACAGGTGCTTCCTCGTCTTTTTCTTTTGCTTCCAGATATTCGGCAACGGCTTCCTCTCTGTCTTTTTTCTTCATCTCCAGGATCTCGGGGTTCTTTTCCAGGTATTCCTTTAGGTCTTCTTCTCTCTCTTTTTTTTCTGCTTCAACTGCTTCTTTCACGTTTTTGTATTTCGGCTTTCCTGTCTTATCGTCATTCTCGGCAAGGAGCCGATATACCTTCTTCCTCTTCTTTTCACTAAAACTGTCTCCCTGGAGTTCTTTGATCTCTCCGTCGATCTTCGAACCTTCATCAGTAACCATCATCTTGAACAGCATTTGCTTGGTCATTTTGGATTCGTTTTCGGCAGTTTCTACCCTTTTTTCCAGCTTCTTAAACCTTTTGAGAGTATCTGGATCTAAGAGGCTCTCATCAAAATCGTCTTCCTCTTCCACCTGTTCCTCATCGGAGGGTTTCTGAGGAGCTGATTGTGAGCCACGTTTTTCAATCGCTTCCATGATCTTAGCGATCTGTTCCGCACCTGTTTGGAGATCAGACTCTTTGGCTTTCTGTTGGTCTGCTATAGCCTCAAGTTTTTCCTTCAATTCATTGAGCTCTTTACCCTTGATGTCGTGGTGATACCAGATCTGGCCCTTGGTCTTTAGCTCATCGGGATCTTTGATCTCGATAGGCTTTCCGTCCACATCCAGGACGAAGGAGACATCGTTCCCCTGCTCGTCCACAAATCGGATCTTGGGCCCCTTGGGTTTAGAGTCCTCAACTTTCTTTTCGCCGGTCTCTTTTTCGGGGGGGGGTTCTTTCTCTTTAGAAGTTTCCTTTGATTTGGCCTCTTTTTTTTCGGCCGCGTTCTCTTTAAACTTCTCATACCTTTCCCTAGAATCAGAGGGCTTTGTTACCTGTTCTTCCTTAGAGGTTTCTTTCTCTTCGCCGGAAGAGGGCTCCGCAACCTGTTCCTCATTAGGGTTAATTTCCATAACACGCTCCTTTAGGCTTTTTCAGCCTTTTCTTTTATTTTTTTTAAGCACTCCTCAAGAGGGAACCGTTCCATCTCCCAAGCAGTACCCTTTTCCCTGATTTTTGATGTGATAATCCCACTATCCCTGTAAGCTAGAATCTCAGCGACTTTACGCCCGGCCTTTTTTGCCAAAACCTCGGCAGAGACATTCGCGGGAGTACAGTCTTCGCATTCATTTTTTGGCATTACATTTCTCCTGCCTGTA
>DATKVU010000104.1:0-1677 GCA_035529915.1 Clostridia bacterium | reverse complement strand
GGCCGAAGAAATTACTGAAAAGATTAATGGTAAAAGAAAATTAGCAATTTAAATCCGAGCACTGTAGTCAAGTTGTAAAAGGCTTGACTACAGTTCAGGTAATTTAAATTACCTATTGCAGTTAACTTAACTAGGAGGATTAATTATGAAAAAGTATATTTTAATTAATGACAGTGGAGAATTAGTTGCTGAAGAAAAAACAATGATAGAACTAGATGAAGCAATTATTAACCAAGAAGAAGACAAGCACAGTAAACTTTGGATTGCTCAAGTAACACATGAAGTTATTGGTGTACACATTGAGAAAAAAAGGTTGTTTCATAATCCTGCATCAGAAAAAGAAAAGAAAAAATAATTGATTCCGAGCACTATCTGTAAAGCTGTATATATCAAGGCTTTACAGATAGTTCAGGTAAATCAATTTCGGTTTATCTAATTGTAGTTAAACTCATTTGATAGGAGGATTTAAAAATGGCTAGAGACAAGAAAAACGGCAAAAGTGAAGTAGTTGTATCCATTTCTTACGACAAAGATTCAAAAAGGTTCCACCGCTATTCAATTGGTGAGCAAGGAGAAGCAATTGTTGGCAATCTTTACATGTCAAAGGAAATGAAAACCCTGCCCAAAAGAATCATCCTCGAAATTGACAGTGACTAGTAGTTAATTGAATCCGAGCACTGTAGTCAAGGCAACTTGACTACAGTTCAGGTATTTCAATTATGGAATATCTAACAATAACTTTAACAAGGAGGATCAAAAATGAGTAGCAAACGCAAAAGAAAAAGACAAGCACTGGCAAAGGCAGCATCGGCAACCGACCTTGGAAATGAGTCAAAACCAACTACTTCTGTTGGTAAGGCAATGGCTAAGGCCAAAGAAACTCATGCTAAAAAATCTTCTGCTCCACCCAAGGTCATTAAAAGTTTTGGTAGCAAAATTGAAGGTGCAGTCATTCATGCAATAACTGATATCGAACAATCGGCCCTATGCGATGTTCGAATAAATGGTATTGCGTATAATAATGACTTAACTGCAAAAGATGTCACTTGCGCCAAATGCCAAAAGTATGTTGTCTTTAAACAAGCCCTTGCAATGGTTGAAGTCGATGATGACTTACCTAGCAAACCAGAAACAAAACCAGAAAAACCAAAGCAAAAAAAGAAAATCAAAAAGGGCAAAGTAGTTTCGGTTAAAGACAAACCGCCAGTGGCTACAATTGATGAAGTAGTTGAAGACAAGTCTGAAACTTCAGATCCATCAGAATCCATCAATGAAGAACAACAGGAAGAAATTGATGAAATGTTCGAGAAGTTAAAAGTCATGATGGATTATAAGTTCAAAAAACTTGAAATGAGGTTGCAGACAAAATTGGAAAAACATTGCAATGGAATTATTATTGCAAAACCATCCTTTTTCATTGTACGCAAGGCAAACAACATGTATGAAGTCATTCATGATGCAAGCCGATATGTTATTTGCGACAATGTAAAAGAAGTCGATGCTGAAGCACTTCTTGTTTTGTATCTTGAAATAGAGCCAAAATGGGATGGACAGACCAAGCCAAGCAAAGAATGGTTAGGAGCAATAAGGAAAGTCCATGAAGAGTACTTTCCAAAGAAAGTACTCAAAGAGCCTGATGAAAAAAGATCGCTAAAACGCAGACCGAAACCTTCAATA
>DATKVU010000103.1:0-14120 GCA_035529915.1 Clostridia bacterium | reverse complement strand
TACCAGCCGGTGACCGGTTCCTGGTTCGACTAAAAATCTGACTCCTTCAATTTCTATTCCATCAAGTTCTTGGATAAAAGGAGCGCTATTTTCAATTCTCCCGGCCCGACGGTCAATCACTTTTAACTGCTCGTCAACCGTGGCCAAATTTCCTCTTATAGCCACATCTCCTTCTTGCAGTTTTATTCCCAGGCCGGCTGCCTCAATCGGGCCTCTTCCAGGATAATCTTGGGGTAGCTGATAACCAAACAAGGTAAGATGGGCTTCATCGCTGTTAGGCCTTATCCCTCGTCCTAGGACGTACATCACTCCTGTAAGTCCATTTTTGGCCAAACGGTCCATGTTGGGCGTTTTCGCTGATTCAAGAGGGGTTTTATTACCTAATTCGGATATTGGTAAATCACCCATGCCGTCGCAAATAATTAAAATATGCTTTTGGGTCATTTACTTAAGTCTCTCCTCAATTCTTAAGAGTCGGTTGTATTTGGCCACTCGTTCACCTCTATCAGGGCCGCCAAACTTGCATTGCCAGGAAGTCGTTCCTACGCAGAGGTCTGCAATCAGGTCGTCATTAGTTTCACCTCCCCGATGGGAGATAATAGTGGCGTAGTTGGCTTTGTCAGCTAAGGCAATTGCCTCCAGAGTTTCGCTGACAGTGCCGATTTGATTTGGTTTGATAAGGACGCTGTTGCAGGCTTTTTTATCGATCGCCTGCTGGATTCTTTTAACATTAGTAGTCAGTAGGTCATCGCCGACAATTTGCACTTTTTCTCCGACTCTTTTGGTAAACTCCTGCCAACTTTCCCAGTCTTCCTCGGCAAAAACATCCTCCACTGACCAAAGCGGGTATTTTTCAATCCAGCTAATGACTTTTTCCTGCCAGTTTTCTGCAGAAAGAGCTACTTCCCCTTCGCTTTTGAGTCTGTATTGGCCATTTTCCAGGTAAAATTCAGATGAAGCGGCATCAATTCCTAAGAGCACCTCATCATTTAGCTGGTAGCCGGCTTTTTCAACTGCCATCATTATCAGTTCAAATGCTTCTTCGTTCGATTTTATTTCTTTGGGCATAAAAGCGCCTTCGAAACCAACACCAGTGCTATAGCCTTTTTGAATAAGAATTTTTTCTAAGGTATGGAAAATCTCCACCGCCGCTCTGAGGCTTTCGGAAAAACCCCCAAAAGCTTGCTTTTTAGGAATCACAAAATATTCTTGGATATCAGTTGACCAAGCGCCATGTTTGCCTCCTTCCAGGAGCAAAACCAATGGTTGAGGTAGTTCAAACTTAGAATTTCCTGTTAGCTGGCCAAAGTATTCATATAAAGGAATTTTCTGAAACCTGCTGGCGGCTCGGCAGACTGCCATGGAAACAGCTAAAATCGCATTACCACCTAAGTTTGATTTGTTTTCCGTTCCGTCAAGATCAATCATCAACTGGTCAATTTCTCTTTGCTGATTGATATCCTGACCCAGTAAAGCATTTTTTATTGGGCCTTTAATATTGGCAGCTGCTTTTAAGACTCCTTTACCGAAATAGCGGCTTTTATCATTATCCCTAAGCTCCAAAGCCTCTTTGGCTCCAGTTGAAGCTCCTGAAGGCACTTCACCCAAAGCTTTTATACCATTTTCCAAAGTTATTTCTGCCTCAACCGTTGGATAACCCCGGGAGTCTAAAATCTCTCGGGCATAAAGATCAACAATTTTCATCATCCCTCCTTAGACTATAAACTATTTTAGCACTATTTTTAGTCGCGAATCACCGTGTAAGCAATTGGATGGCTTAAAAAAATGACTGGTGATTCTTCAACCAAGAATCTTTGGAAATCAAAATAAATATCCCTTCTTTTATCTGTCTCAATCGTTTTTCGGCCTTCTTCCAAGAGTTTGTCAATTCTGGGGCTAGTAAAATTTGCCAGATTACCTGGCTGGGTTGAATGCCAAAAATAATACTGGTCTGGGTCTTCGGGAATTTCTCGAGCGATTATTAAAACATCAAAGTCTTGGGGGATAAAAGAAATTAGGTGAATCTCAGACTCAAGCCCAATTTGAGCCCAACTTTCTTTGGCGAGGTTAGCAATCGGCTCATATTGAGAAAGGGTGGAAATTTTAATTTTCTGGTTTTCAACCCCTTCTTTCTCGTTTTCTAAGAGTTTCTGGGCATGAGCAATGTCTTTTTTATACGGCTTAACATCAGGATTGTAGGCCCAAGAAGAGGAGTTGAGTGGCCCGAGAGCTCTGGTTTCCTCACTGCCTTTGTCAATCGCATAAGCGAGTGCCTGACGAAAAGTTTTTTCTGAAAAAGGCGGTCGAGAAGTATTAAAAAAAATTCCCAAGTAAGCATTTTTTAATAAAATTTTATTGGTTTTAACACCTGGGCCCAAAGCCAGGCCTTGGAGATCAAAAACTTCTTTGATAATATCAATTTCTCCCAGGTTAAAAGCAGTTTTTAAATCTTTCTCATGGTTATAAAAGCGGTAAAGTTTGTTTGGAAGTTGAGATTTTTTGAAAGGAACCAGAAAGACGCTTTTGACATTTTTGCCTTTCATTTCAATTTTCTTGACTCGATAGTCGCCCAAGCCGACTAAGCCCTTTTTAAAAAGAGGCTTTGATAAAACACTCAAAAAAGGAGAAAAAGGCTCTTTAAGGCTAAAAGTCATCTTTCTCTCCTTGATTTCTACCTCGACATCCTCAAAATTATAGTTTATATCCGCTGGACTGAAAGGCTTGCTGTCGTGCCATAAAAAAGCTTCTTCTTTTAGGTTAAAAATATATGTTTGTCCCTCATCTTTGATCTCCCAATCTTTGGCCAAAGCTGGTTTTACTTCTCCATTTTCGGCAATTTCTGTTAGACCAATGGAAACATCTTTCAGGATAAAATCAGGCAATTGATTAATTTGATATTGGCCAACTAAGCCAATTTTAAGAGTTTTTCGAGGTTGGGGAAAATGTTTGATAACTCTGGGAAAAGCAAGAAAAAACAAGATTCCCAAAATCAGCCCAAAAAAGACCAAACGCGAGTGTTGTTTGAAAACAGCGATTATAAGTCGAAAGAGAAAACGGATTTTTTTAAAAAGAATCATTGACGCTCTTTTTGCTCAACCCAGTAATAATTGGGCCAATGAGGAAACAAAAAAAAGAATCGCCACCAAGATAGTCAACTTAAAAATCAAGCTTTCTACTCCTCTTTTAGTTGAATAAGTTCCCAGTTTTCCCCCAAAAGGAGAACTTAGACCAACTCCTTTTGTTTGAATTAAAATCAAAGCAATCAAGATAAGGCTGATAACAATTTGAGTGACTAAAAGCAGGATTTTTGACATTTTTATTTCAAAGCCCAATTGACAAAACTACTCGTCAACTCTAACAAGAATGATACCAAAATTAGGGCCCAAAAGAAAGTAAAGTTCAAAGAAGGGACAATAAAGCCAGCAAAAGAAAGCCCGGGGAAGACAAAACTGGCAATCCTAAACCCGGGCACCAGAATGGTCGCCAAAAGCAGAACCAAAACATTTACTACCCAACGAAAAGCACCCAAGGTAAGTAAATTTATGGGCGTTAATAAAAGATTAAGAACCGGTTTAACCAGTAAATTTAGGAGAGTCAAAGAAAAGGCGGCCCAAAAAAGGATGACGTAACTTTCAGAATAAACAACGGCTCCGGTTGCCCTGGCCACTAAAAAAAGAGCCATAAAAGAGATTAAAATATTTCTTAAAAACCCTTTCATTAAAAAGCCTCTTTATTTAGCTTATCATCATCTTTGGTGCTCAAACAAGACTTTTTCTTTAATTTCAAAAGCAACAAAGCCAAAACCAGAGCAAAAAAGCCGCCACCAATTAGAGCTACTCTTAAAACTAGGGAATAAACTTTTATCTTTACCTTTACTTCCGCGCCATCAAGAGTAAAGATTAATTGCTCTTCGTAATCTTTCATCAACTCTGGTGGCTTAAGATTAAAAGAAAAAGTCGTAAGAGAATAGGGAGGAAGGGTTTCTAAAGAGTGCTCGCTTGGATAAGCAGTTAAATTTCCTGATAGGTTTAGGGCTGGTTGTTTTAAACTAAAACCGCTTTCATTTTTCAAAACTACTTCTATTCGATTATTTTTCGCTGAATAAATCGTCTTGGGGCTGATTGATTTAATGCTAAAATAAGGTTTTTTCTCCAAGACTTCTTCTTTAGCCAAGGAAACAAAAACTTGTTTTCCCTCACTCCCCTCTTGGCGATAAGCACCAGGAGAGGGAGGATAAGTATCGCTAAGTCCATGAATTACAAAAGTAAAATGGGCAAGGTCAAACTTATGAAAATAGTCCAAGCCACCGCTAGTTTTTTCCCAAGTAGGATCAACGGCAATCCAATTTTTCTTTTCTTGGTCAAAATATTGGGCCCAGGAATGAAGCATATCATTGCTTTGACTAATTTCTTTTAATTTCTCATTCTCTGTAAAAGCGAAACCTACCAGTTCTCGGCTGGGAATTCCCGCCGCTCGCAAAAGAGCCACAAAAAGGTCAACAAATTCACTGCAAACTGCTTTTTGCGGGTTTTCTAAAGCAGCCAAAGCCCCTTTTCTGGCACTTTCTTTTTTAACCTCGTTATAATCGTAATCAAGAGTATTAACCACAAAACGATAAATTTTTTCTGGGGTTTTTAACTCTTGGGCTTTGGTAACAATTTTTTCATTATTGCTGGGCCAGTATTTTTGAGGGGAGAGATATTCTTTACCGGGGAAATCAAAGCCGGTTTCGGTTTGGCTTTTGGATTGGGAAAAAATTTTGACTTGCCCCTGGGTCTCAACTGCGAAACTTTCTTGTGGCCCCAGCTTATAAAGAGCTAGCCAATTGCCGTCCTCATCAACTTCAACATTTACGGGCTTTGGTTCGAGCGACTGGTAATAGATGCTTTGAGAGTCAGTCTCAGGGGGAATAGCAATTTTCTCATATACAGCTGATGAAGTGGGGTTTTTCAGCTGGTATTGGATTAAAAAATTAAAAGTTTGGTATTGGCCTAAAGTAATCACCGCTCCAAAATTAAGCAAATCTTTTTTTTCAAAATCAAGGAGAAGATAACCCTCTTTTTGTTGTTGCTGACGGGGATTAGGATTAACAAAGGCAATCTTGCCAAAACTTTGGGGTATTTTTAATTGGAGCTGATACTCGTTAATGTAATCCTGGTTTGCTAGCCGGGGAACGGCAATCTGCCAAAGATTGCCTTCTTTTTTGGCCAAACCTTCGGCTTGATATTTGAGAATAAAAGATAAAACTCTGCCCTCTCCGACGACCTTTTCATTAAATTTCAAGCTAATGATAGTCGTTTTTTCTTTTTCTTGAGTTTTGACTTGCAAGGGGCCAACTTTGTCATAGGCTTTAATTTCGCTAATCTTGCTCCCAACCACGCTTAGAGTGTATTCGGAAACATAATAGTCAGCTGTTTGGTTAACTAAGGAAACCTCCTGGGTAATATAGGCCAGGCCGCTCTGGTCAAACAAATAAGTGGTTTTATAAAAAGAATCAGGGTCATTAGCTTCGACAAAGGAAAAAGATATGCCGAAGATAAAGAAACTGATAAGGAAGGATAAAAACTTTTTCACTCTCTTTATTGTAAATTGTCAAAAGGGTTTTGTAAATTTTAAAATCTTATAATTTATGCTTTAGCGAGTGGTATGGACCTTATAGGATTCTGTCGAAAAAGTACCTTCAGGTTTACATCGTTGAATATACTTGGAGATTTAATAATAGACTATAGGCTGGCAGGATGTTTGACCTACTTCTAAAGTAAGTGGGTGAGGTTAAAGTTTTGGCACCCAATTGATGATTTTCTTGTTGTTCTCTTTCATAACTCTTACATTATAGGGCTTGACAACCCTTTTTAGCTGTGATAATCTCTGCTTAGTGATCATCCACCATAAGGTGGAGTTCACAAATATTTTAAATGCTTTTGAGGTATTTGTGAACTCCGTCTTTTTTTATTTTGAAAAAGTCTCTTATTCTTTTCTCTGAAACTTTATTTAAGTTTTTTCTATACGATTTCTTTTTAATTTCAGTCCAAACAAGGTCTAATTTTATTTTACTCATGGAGGACATTTGTCTTCTAGCATGGAAAAAGGCAGTATATGAAATTAGGTCTGCGAGTTCTAATCCTCCTGATAAAAATTGTTTTTCCGCAAAACAAATAGCGGCACATTTGTCTTCAATAAGCTTTGCTGAAACAGGATCAAGGTATCCGTTGTTTAGTTGTTTGCTTGCATAAAGAGTTTTTATCAGTTGATAATCTCCACCTCTTCTGGCGTCCACAATTATTTCTCCTATTGATTTATTACTTTTTAAAGACTTTGCGAACCATTTAAACAAAATGCAGGCGCAAACACGATAAGGAAATTCTGGCATTTCTTTTCTTCTTTTTGAGCCTTTAAAGTCATCATTTGAAGTAACCCCCAAAACTGATTTGAATTGTTTTTTATTGACAACAGGAATGTGTATCTTAATGGGTATAAGAGAAATAAAATCTGCCAACGATGTAAGTAATGAAGCAGCTTGAGCATCAGTAAGAACACGAGTTTTCGGGTTTTCAAAAATATCGTAACTGTGAAATGGAATATCTGGGTTTATGTTATATTTTCTTTTTATGTAATTAAAGAATCCTTCAACAGGGGATTTTTCTTCTTCATCCAAGATAACACCCGTTAGAATAAATGGTTCGTCTGCCTTTTCAACAAGGCTAGATTTTCCAGATTCGTCAATATAGAGGGTAGACAAATTTTTCATTTGTTAAATCATTTTACCCTTAATTTCTAAGTGGGTCAAAAATTTGTTTTTCTTTACCTATTCCTTGTCTTGGAGGTATAGGTGCCAAAATTTCCTCTTGACATTCGGGTTTTGTTTGGAGTAGAGTAAATCCATGCCAGTAACCCTATATAAAAGACAAAAACAAATTTTGGACTTCATTTCCCAGTTTATTCAGAAAAACGGCTACTCACCCACTCTTCAACAAATTGCCGATGCCTTGGGTGTTTCTTCGCTGGCAACTGTACATGAGCATTTAAATACCATGGTCAAAAAAGGAGTCATTAAAAAGTACCAAGGCGCGGTCAGGGGCATTGAAATTCTTGACAAAAAACTCGGAGAGATTACCAAAGGAGTTGAGCTTCCCATTCTTGGCTATATTGCGGCCGGTTCTCCAATTGAGCCTCATACTGATCCGAATGCGACTGCTCATGTGGCTCCGGGTATGCTTTCTGGCAAAAAGCGGGCTTTTGTCCTCCAAGTTAAGGGTGAGAGCATGATTGAAGACGGGATTTTGGATGGCGACTTTGTAGTGGTTGAAGAACAAGATGAGGCCAAAAACGGCGAGATTGTCGTTGCTTTACTGGAAAATGGTTTGGCGACTTTGAAAAGATATTTCAAAGAAACGACTCGGATTCGCCTTGAACCAGCTAATTCCCAGATGCAACCCCTTTTTGTTACCAATGTTCGCATCCAGGGCCGCGTCGTCGGAGTAGTCAGGAGGTTTTAAGCTATGTCTAAATCAAAACGCTTCGGAGTCATTGATATTGGTAGCCTCAAAATAAAATTCGAAATTGTTGAATCATCTATCGGCCATCACCTTACAACTATACGTCAATCTAGTACCCTAACCGGTTTAGGAGTAAGAATGAGGGAAAATAAAAATAAGCCTCTTTTGGAAAACCTAGAGAGAACTATTAAGGAATTAAAGAGATGCAAAGATATTATTGAAAAAGAAAAGGTTAACAAGCTTCGCATAGTTTCCACTCATGCCTTAAGAGAAATGGGAGAAGAAGGAGAGAATATTGCCCGACTAATTAAGAAGAGGGTTGGCTTTAATGTGGAAATAATTAGCCAGCAAGAAGAAGCAGAGCTCTTTTTTAAGGCAGTGATGCACGATTTTGAAACTAATGATGATTTTTCTGTTGTTGATTCTGGCGGAGGCAGCGTCCAGATTCTTATTGGTAATAAAAATCAGTTAAAGCATTTTTTTCTTCTTAAACTTGGTGCTCAATATCTCCACGACAACTTCAGTCCTCGATATACTGGCAAGGATTTTCCGACCAGAGAAGAAATCGAACAAATGAAAAAATATATTCTCCAGCAATTAATACCGATTCCTAAAAAGCTAAAAACTCCCTTAATTTATGGTTCTTCTTGTATCATTGATATTTTTAAAACCTTAAGCTTTACTCTTAGTCCTTTTCCTTATTCAGCCAGCCATCCTTATAAAGCAGCAATTGAGCAACTCAAGAAGTTCACAAAAGAGGTTACTCCTGTTCCCTATAATGTGAGAGAAAAAAGATTTAATTTTAAACAAAAATATTATATGCGAGGAATTGATAAAGCTTTTCTTGTGGTTACTCATCTTTGTGACCGCCTTGGAGCCCCATTTGTTATTCCCAGTAACGCCAACATTAATCAGGGCTTAATTTTGAATTTAGTTAATCAATAGTTAAGATGTTATACCTTGTCGCTACTCCGATTGGCAATCTTGAAGATATTACCCAAAGAGCCTTAAAAACTCTTTTTGGAGTTGAGATTATTTTATGCGAAGATACCAGAAAAACCCTTAATCTTTTGCGCCACTTTCAAAAACCAGGCCAAGCTATTCCTAAGCTTATTTCCTATTATCAAGAAAATGAGCTTAAAAGAATTCCTCAAGTAATTAGTTTCTTAAAACAAGGAAAAGAAATTGCTTTGGTCACTAATTCAGGCACACCCACTATTTCTGACCCGGGTTTTAAACTGGTTCGTGAGGCCTGGAAAGAAGGAATTTTAGTTGTTCCTATTCCCGGACCCTCCTCTCCGATTGCCGCTCTTTCTGCTTCGGGCTTACCGACCGATAAGTTTCTTTTTTTAGGCTTTTTGCCCAATAAGTCTTCGCAAAGAAAAAAACTTTTCCAGCAACTAAAAGAATCACAAAAATATATCTCGGCCACGATTATCTTTTTTGAATCCCCTTTTAGGCTTGAAAAATCACTTGTCGAGCTTAAAGAAGTATTTGCTGATATTCAAGTAGTTCTTGCTCGAGAACTGACTAAAATTCACGAAGAGATTAAAAAAGACTGGATTTCCAGATTTTTAGAAGAATTTTCCCAAAAAAAGCCTAAGGGCGAGTTTGTCGTTCTTTTTAATCTTAAGCAAGAGCTAGGTTAAAACTATTTCTTTCCCAGTAATTTGGCTTCCGCATCATAAATCAATTCTCTGCTTCTTTCAATTGCATCAGGATTAACAGAAATACTGGTAATCCCATATTTCACCAGCTTTTCTACCAATTCCGGGTACTCACTTGGCCCCTGGCCGCAAATTGAACAACTGACTTTTTCTTTATTACAAATCTTAATCGTTTTTTCTAAGGCCCACAAAACGGCCGGATTTCTTTCATCAAAAACCGAGGCCACTTCACTGTTATCCCGATCAGTTCCCATAATCAACATTGTTAAATCGTTTGATCCAATTGAGACTCCATCAATACCAACTTTCAAGAAATCTTCCAGTAAAATTACATTTGAAGGAATTTCTACCATCATCCAAAGCTGAAAACTGGCAGAACGGCTCAGGCCATAAGAAGTGACAATTTTTTTCACTTCAAGCAGTTCTTTGGGAGTACGGACAAATGGAATCATCAACCATAAATTCTTGAGTCCCATTTTGTTCCTGACTTTTTTAAGCGCCTCTATCTCCATGGCAAAAACTTTCTCATCGGCAATATAGCGATAAGCACCCCTAAAGCCCAACATTGGATTGGCCTCTTTAGGTTCATATTGGTCACCACCTTTTAGGTTTCGGTATTCATTAGTCTTAAAGTCTGTCGCTCGATAAACTACCGGTCGAGGCTCAAACGCTTGGCAGAAAGCGGCGATTCTTTCGGCGAGCTTATCAATAAATTCTTCCTTTTTTTTATCAGCAATCATTTTTTTAGGATGAGTGCCAATCTCGGCCATCATAAACTCGGCTCTTAGCAAACCGACTCCTTCGACATTTTTTTTGGCGATTTCTTCGGCTAAAGAATAATCAGCCAAATTAACATAGAGTTTGGTGGCTGTCCGCAAAAGATGGCTCTCAACTTTGGGCGATTGGCTAGCACTGGGCTCAATTATCTTGGATTTAATGGTAAGTCCGCCCTTAAAAATCTTGCCTTGGGTGCCGTCAACAGTCACCACTTGGTTGTTTTTTAGAGTTTTGCTTGCGTTTTCAGTTCCTACTACACAAGGAACTCCCAATTCCCGGGAAACAATTGCCGCATGAGAGGTCAGTCCGCCTTTGTCTGTGATAATGGCGGAAACTTTTTTCATGGCCGGCACAAAGTCGGGGGTGGTCATTGAGGTTACCAGAACATCGCCAGACTTGACTTTTCTGATTTCTTTTTTGGATTTAATAACACAAACCGGGCCCCAGCCAATGCCTGGACTGGCGGCTGAACCGGACAAAAGTTCTTTTTTCTTCTCAATCTCGCTTTCCGCTTTTTTGGCTTCTTTTCTGGCCTCAACTTGAGATTCTTTAGCTTCCTGAAGAGTGGTTACTGGCCGTGTTTGGACAATAAAAAGCTTTCTTTTAGAATCAACCGCAAACTCAATGTCTTGGGGGAAAAAGTAATGTTGGTGGAGTTTGTCTGCCAGTTTGGCTAAAGTCACCGCTTCTTTATCAGAAATTTTTTGTTTTTCCTGTTTTGATTTTGGGACTAAATAATTTTTAGTTTCCCCTTTTTTCTTGATTAACTGGATTGTTTGTCTGGAGATGATTTTGTGAAGAATTTTAAAGTTTTTCTTATCAATCACAAAGTGATCAGGGGTGACCATGCCCTGGACAATCAGCTCGCCCAACCCATAAATGCCATCAATTACAATCCGGTTTTTTTCTCCACTCACCGGGTCAATAGTAAAGATTACCCCTGAGGCGACTGACTGGACCATCTCTTGAACCGGAATTGCCAGACCGACTTTAAAATGGTTAAAGCCTTTTTCTTCTCGGTAAAAAATTGCTCTTGGCTCAAAAAGCGAAGCCCAACATTCACGGACAGCTTTCATCAAATTGGCCTCGCCTTTAATATTAAGAAAAGTTGATTGTTGGCCGGCAAAAGAAGCTTCGGGCAAATCTTCAGCTGTGGCTGAAGAGCGGACCGCCACTAAGGGATGTTTTAAAAGCCCCCCCAGTTTAAGGTAAGCCTTAATTACTTCTTGAGAAATCTCTTTTGGGATTGGGGAAGAAAGAATTAATTTTTTTACTTTTTCTGAGGCTTCAGCATATGTTTCAGGCCGATTTTTGTCAGTTGCTTTTAAATATTCTTTTATCTTATCGAGTAAATTATTTTCTTTAATAAAATGAAAGTAGGCAGAAGAAGAAACAATAAAGCCTGGAGGAACGGGAATACCGGCTTGGGTCATCTCGCCCAGGTTAGCCCCTTTGCCGCCCACTAAAGCAACGTCGTCTTTATCAATTTCAGAAAACCAGTAAATAAATTTTTGTTTTTGGGCAGGCATTTTTTATTTTCTATTAAATATTATTTATTATCTATTATTTATTAAAAAATTTAATAATCCGTTAATTTGTTAATAATTAATCTTTTAATTTACTTTTAAAATAGTCTACCCAAGGAATACGGGTCGGGTCAAGCCTGTAGAAAGAAGCCAGGTAGAAACTGGTGTAACTGCCAAGCAAAATAACCTCAAAAGCTTGAGCAAATTTGTTTTTTAGTCGACAGGAATATTCTAAAGCCTGGATTTGATTTTTTTGGACTACTTCTTGGGTAATTTCTAGTCTTTTCTGAACCCGAGGGTGATAAAGCTCGGAAGAGATAAAAAGAAAACTCAAATTTTGAGGGTTAGTTTGGGGATGAGAAAGAGCTTCCATTAAGTGATGATTAAGCTCGGGCAGCAAAAAGAAGTTGGCATAGTTTTTGGCGGTTTCATGAAGCTGGTTTCGGAAAATATGAAGACTACCAGCCAGAAAATCCGATGCCACCAGAATGGCAATTTTTTCTTTAAAGCTTTCGGCTATTTGTTTGGCGGGATTTTTTTCTTGGGGACTTTGAGGAGAAAATTCTTTTGCCAGCAATGAAAGTTCTTTAATAAGTTTTGAGAACTGAAAATTTTCAATTTTGATTAAGCCGGCTTTATTTAAAAGAGCAATCACGGCGGTTATTGAATAGCCAAGACCAGCACGAGGCTGACCGCTGGGGTTAAACCGGGGCTCAAACTGGAAAAATGGAACTTTGTTTTCCTCAAGCTTTTTAGCCAATTTTCCGCCGCTGGTTATGCCAAAACCTTTGGCCCCTTTCCTCAGAGCTTCACCGACACTAGCGAGCACTTCTTCGGTTGAGCCTGAATAAGAAGCAAAAACAAAAAGAGTTTGCTCATCAACGTATGCAGGGACAGCATAACTATTGGTTACCTCCAGGGGGACTTTAAGCTGGTCAGCAAACAAAGCTTTAGCAACTAAACCGCCAAAAGAAGAGCCGCCCATCCCATTGATTATTACTCGGGTAACTTGATTGTATTCAGCCGGAAGCCTAACTGCTTTAAATTCCTCCCAAGTCTGCTCAATTTGTTGGGGAAAAGCTTCTATTGAAGCCAAATAATTCTTTTGATTATCTTTTTTTATAAATTTCATAAATTATTTCTTAACTGCTCCGGCAGTAGTTAAAACCTTAATTACTTCGCTAATTTTCTCTTCTAGTAATTCTTGGTTGTCTGCCTCAACATTTAACCTTAAAAGTGGCTCTGTATTCGAAGGCCGAACATTAAACCACCAATCACTAAACCAAACAGAAACCCCATCAAGCCAATCGGTTGAATCAGCTCTTTTTTTATATTTGTCTTCGAGCAGTTTCATCATTTCTT
The DNA here is from genome assembly GCA_035529915.1 of Clostridia bacterium. Lineage (GTDB taxonomy): Bacteria > Patescibacteriota > Microgenomatia > UM-FILTER-40-11 > UM-FILTER-40-11 > DATKVU01. The sequence goes on along the minus strand of DATKVU010000103.1, from coordinate 1,292 downwards.
TTTTGTCTTCCACTTTAAAATTAATTTCTCCACTTTGGGGGTATTTGTCAAACTCTTTAACTATTTCTGAAAGTGGCCGACTGTCTTGAGAAACAAGCTCCAATACTTCTAAAACCATAATTAGGCCACTGTCAGCATAATAATTGTCGCGGAAGTAAAAATGACCAGAATGCTCGCCAGCAAAGATAGCATTTTCTTCTCTCATTTTTCCACGAATAATTGAATGTCCCACCCTTACTCTTATTGCTTTGCCGCCATTTTTTTTGATTACTTCTGGCACAATTCGACCACAAACAGCATTATAAAGAATTGTTTCGCCGGGATTCTTTTTAAGAATATTCTGGGCCACTGTTGCTGTAAGGATTGTCCCGCTTAAAGACTTACCATTTTCATCAATAAAAAAAGCTCTATCTCCGTCAGCGTCAAAAACAATTCCCAAATCAGCTTTGATTTTCTTGATTTTATCAATGGCGAACCTTTGATTTTCAAAAATAAGCGGGTTGGGAAAATGATTAGGAAATGTGCCATCAAGCTCTGGGAAAAGATTAATAAATTCTCCTGGAAGCTTTTCTTCGATTGGCTGCATGACTAAGCCGCCCATACCATTTCCAGTGTCAACTACGATTTTAAGAGGTTTTATCTTGCTTGGGTTAATAAAAGAAAGGGCATGGGCTATCCATTCGTTCAAAATATCCTTGCTACTGACTTTTCCTTTCTTTGATCCTTCGGGAAAGCTTTTTCGTTTTAGTAGTGAATCCCTAACAGAGTAAAGCCCTTCTTCACCAGAGATTGTCAATGCCCCTTTTTTGCAAATCTTAAAACCATTACCCTTTTCAACATGAGAGCCAGTTATTCCAACACTTAAGTCATAATTGTATTTGCCGCTGGCAAAATAAATCATATCTGTAGTTATCAGTCTTAGATCAACTACATCTACTCCTTGGTCAATAAAACCGTTAATCATTGCTTTTTGCAAGTCTTTGCTCGATTCTCTTATATCTCGACCAATAGAAATAATTTTTGGCTGATAAAATAAAGCCAGCTCTCGGGCAATTTGATAGAAAGTATCATAGTTTAATTCTTTGGGATAAATACCTCTGACATCATAGTCTTTGAAGATTGAAGGATCAATATTCATAATTCTATTTTAGATTTCCAAAAGCAAAAGTTCAAGCTGATGTTCAAGGCTGTAGGGAGTTGAGGAAGTTTTTTGCTGGAAATCAATCTTTAAAAGCTTCTCATAAGTTTTAATCAGTTGCTCCTCTTTGAAAAAAGCAGCTTGTTTTTTAAGT
>DATKVU010000102.1:0-3715 GCA_035529915.1 Clostridia bacterium | reverse complement strand
GCCTGAACTTCAACGCCGAACTTTTCCGCTACTTTTTTAGCCTCCTCAATTCTTCCAGCACGCCTAGACAGCATGTCTATTACACCAGCGTCTTGCTCAGGCGTAAGCGTTCTTGATTCTTTTGCAGTTGGCGCTTCTTCATCAGAGCGATCACCAACGGTTTTGTCCTTAATGTTTAAAGCAGGGCCTTTGCCACCGAAGTGTGCTTGTTTGTTAAAGCCTCTAATAAACTGGTAAGTAGCTTCATCGCTTTTAAGCTGCATTGAAGCGGGCAACCAACTGTTAACAAAAGAACGTGCTTGTAACAAAAAGTTTTTATCGACCGCTTGACCATCTGCAATAATATCAGACATGGCGTTCATCGCCTCTTCGTAATAATCTGCGTCTTTTGTTACTTCCCCGTCTTCGCTTGTCTCGGTGTAGCTTTGGTCTATTCTAAATTTAACTTTAGCGTATAAGTCAGGTTGGTTTTTTTCTAAATAACCAAGAAGCTCCTCACCCGCTTTAGTAACATCAGTAGTGTTAAATTTTTGACGGGCTATTGAGTGAAGAAGCTCGTGAGCATAAACCCCTATCCTTTTGTTTTTAACGGACATAGGTTTATTAATAAGTATAATATCCGGCTCCCCGTTTTTACCAGGTATATTTACAGCTTCTACCTCTAGTTTAGAACCTTTTCCCTCGTTGGATTCAGCAGCTTTTTCTTTACTGTACCCTAAATCTAATAGCCTTTGCTCAAAAGCCGCTGAAGCATTATCTCCGTCAAATGTTTCAATGCGCACGTTTATTTTATTAGCTTTAGCGTAATCTTCAACGTTTTTTGCGCCGCTTTCTATTTTTTCAGCGTACTTTAAATTTTGAAAGTTTCGGAATGCGCGGTCCTCAATGGCCTCTGCTGTTATGGCTTTACCTGGACCAGCTTCTTTTTCTAATTCAATTTTTGCGGCATTAAACATTTCTGTTTTTTTACCACCTCGCATTTTATTCCATTCTTCCGATATACCAACTATGCTTTCATTAAGCATACGGTTTTCGTACAGATTATAACCAGACTGTGCATCAAATACAACCTTGTTACCGCTTGACGCCTTTAAATTTTCTGCGCTTAACTGCTCGTTGGTTAATATATTTTCTCTTTGCTCTGCTAATTTATCAAACTTAGCTCTGTACTCTATTTCTATAGCTTTTAATTGAGCTGCACCTAAATCAGTGTTCGACGCAAGTTTTACAAAATCAGCATTAACTTTGCGCATTTGACGGTTTATGTCACCCACTGCTTTAGCATCTTCTAATGTTAAATCCACTCCTAAACGAGCGATAACATTGTTTTTTATATCGTTAGCCTCTCCTGTAAGTTCTTCAACGAGGGCTTGTACTTCTTGAGTTTGCTGTGGCAAAGGAACACCGTCACCGGCATTTGTAAGGCCTTTAACACCGGTTAAAGACTCTAGTTTAGCTATTATTTCCTTTAGCCTAGCACTTTCTTTACTTGTGGCTAGCTCGCTGAAGTAAGCCTCTTTAATAGCCCCGAGATTACCGCCTACAGACATACCACCGCCCATTAAGGCACCTTGTGCAAAAGTTTCTAAACCTTCTTCAAAAAGCTTTTCGTCAGTAATGGCTTCAAAAAAGTTTTTGTCTTCATCTAATATATAAATATCAGCAAAGTTTTGGAAGGTATTTGTAGCCCACTCGGATCCACCTTCAACTCTAATGCCTTTAGCAACGTCTTTACCTAGCTTAATAGCCGATTGCTTAATTGTTTCAGGTGGTAAAAGTTTCGCCCCTTGCTTTAAGCTTTTAAGTAAAAACAAAGTACCTGTTTTTTCAAACGCAACTTCCGCTAAACCGTTCCAAATTTGTGCTGTAATTTTACGCCATTCTGGTATGTTTAACGTTTTAGAGTCTTGTTGCATTTGCTCTTCAATAGCAGAGCGCTCAAGAGCATCCATATTTGGATTACCGTCCAGGAGCTCACGGTTACTAAGCATGCGCTTTGCCGCGTCTCTTTCAGCAATTGCTGTTTCCACACCTGTGCTGCCCGCGCCTGTTGCAAAAAACAAGGGCAGTGCTGCTGGTCCTGTAAACGCCATGGCAAAAGAAGGAATAAGACTGGTGCCAGACGACATTAGCCACATACCCGCTTCTTGTAGGCTACCTATTTCATCAACCTTTACAGACCTTTGAAACTTTTGTTGTTCTTCTTTTATGCCAGCTGCCATTTGAAATGCAGCCTCTTTGTATTTCGGGTCGTCTCCTAATAACTGGCCTAACTGAGCGGTAAGGTAATTAGCGTCTGCAGCCAAGCCTTTAAAATTACTAGTCAACTGCTGTAGTCTATTGTAATTAGCGCCAAAATCTTTAATAGCCAAAGGTAATCCTTTGCTATCTTTCGCTAGCTCCCTGCCTTCTAATAATGTTTGTTGTAAATTTTCAAAATCAGCAAGCGCAACTAACCTAGTTTCTTCGGTTGGGTTTGATTCAAAAGCATTGTAAGATTCTTCGTAGGCTGCGGATTGGCTTTCGTATTTTTCATTTAAAGCACCAACGCGTTCTTCGGCTATAGCTTTTTCATTAGCCGCTATAGCTTCTAGGTCCAATCTAGTCTGGCGGTCAAGATTGTTCGCAAACTTTAATGACTGCTTTGAAGTGTAACCTTCATTGCGAGCTTTTTCCCACGCCGTTAACTGCTCTTTATTAGGCGGCGTTATGTAGCTACCCGCTAAGTATTTTTTATATTGCTCTTCTTCTTCAATGCTTTCAAAGTCGCCGTTCTCAAAAGAAACATCAAAACCTTTGTTATCTCGGAAGCGTCTAATATTGCTGAACTTTTCCTCACGTTCTTTTTCATAAAGATTTAAGGCTTCTTTTTCAGAAAGTGGCTCAGGGGTTGTGGCTGCTTTGTATTCATCGTACTTAGCACCTGATCTTTCCTGAGCTTCTGTAAGGTAGTTATCGTTTTTTAACTCCTCTATTTTAAGGTTTATTTCCGCGGCTTTTTCACTAAGCTCTTCTTCCGAAAGCTCTGGTCCAAACTCAACACCGGTACGAACTGTTTGTATAGCACCGTAAGGCGAGTAGTTTCTTTTTTCGTCGCGTTTTCTTATGTTAACAGCGTCCCAAGAATACATGCCGGTTCCTTCTGTAACGTAAAGTCCCAAGCCGGAAAGCTTCTCGTTAAGCATTTTAGAAACCTTTTCTTCGCTTCCCTTTAAATCTTCGGCTGTTACGTATTCGTTAATTTTAGGTGCGCTAGCTACGGGTGACTCCAATAAAGTAATGCCCAATCTGGATTCCCCAGCGGGCGTTGCTAATCCTGGTCCCGTCGGCGGAGTCGTGTCCTCCGGAACCGTTGTCTTTCCCGCTACAGGTGCAAACCCTGTTTCGCTTAGCCAATCTTCTAAAGATAGTCCTTTACGTTCAGCAGCATACTCTGCTTGTGATGCTGAAATTTGTTTACCTTCTTTTTCGTACATTAGTAAAGTATATTAAATTATCTAAGGCCCCTCTTAGCGTAGCCTTCTATAGTGTTTATATTAGTATAAGCAACTGTCTTCCCGCCCTTGGTATGACTTGGCCCAGTTGGGAAATTTTCACCACCAACTGTTTCTACATAAACATAACCGTTTCTACTCTCGTCCCATATCCAACTTTCGCCAGCAACGCGGCCTGGTATTGGTTGCTTATAGTTAGAGCCTTTTGGATTTACATAAGA
>DATKVU010000101.1:0-1495 GCA_035529915.1 Clostridia bacterium | reverse complement strand
CAGATGCAGCGAAAAGCTAAAGTAATTTTGGGCTTGATGAAGAAAGGTGCTCTACCAGCCAATGCCGTAGAACGTCTGGGAATCAAGAAGTCTGGAGAAAGTTACCAAACTACTCAACTTGATAAGACTCGTAAATTAATGAAGGAACAAGAACAGGAATCACCTGTTACAGAAACAGAAACTACATCTAAAATAAAAGCAACATGGGATTCCAGGAATTGGGGAGATGATGTAGACAAAAACTTTCCTGGTGCAGTTTATGATGTAAGTCGAGCTAACCTTGACAATGAACTGGACGACATGGATCTAGACCAGCTGGATCTGGAGCTTGATAGATTAGAGAAAAAAGCCAAAGCAGGAACTCTTACTGAAAAAGATTTAAGAGAAACTGAGTTATGGAAATTAGATAGTGTGGCTTATCATGCTATTGCGGCCCAAATAGAAATTAATCCAATCACAGCCATAAATGGATTAAGAGCCGGTGTAAATAATCCGATCGCTAAAGATCCAGTTGAAACCAAAGATGTAGCTCCGGTTACAGCCATAGAAACCGCTCCTGTTTACACTCCTGAGCAGCAGCAGGAAATGAAGGAATACATTGACCCCGTTGGGACAGTGAAAAAAGAATTAGAAACAGCCACAGAGCCTAAATTAGTAGCGTCTTTAAAAAGAAACTACAGGCTTTTGAAAGACCGGCTTTTTCCTAATATCACCAAAATGTCGGAAGTTTCAGAAGCGGCTCGGCAGCTTGACAAACGCAATATACCCTATGTTTATGCTCGTTTTGATATTGATAATTTAACTGGTGTAAATGACCATTTTGGGCAAGAAGGTCACGAAGATGCTGATGAGGCTCTTAGGGCTATGTTAATGGATAATGTTTTCCAAAAAATAGTTGACGCTGGTGGTATTGTTGGCCGAGATAAGGGTGATGAATTAATTGCCGTCATTCCTGGTATGACAAAAGCCGAAGCTGATGTTATGATAGAAAAAGGTAGGCAAGAAGCCTTAAAAATTCAGAAAAAACTTGGGCTTGACAAGGTTTACCATTCTAAAAAACACTTAGAAGGTTATGGTGGTGGAGATTTCTCTTATGGCGTAATTGATGGAATTCCGGGTAAATACAAGGAAACAGACAAAAGCGCGGATGTCATCCAACGTGTAATGAAAGAAAAAAAGTTGCACATTTACGAAAAACAGGGTATGTTAAATAATGAGGAGACTACCGATGTCAAGGGAAAACAGCTCGAAAAGACTGGGACTAAACCCCAACCTACTACCGTCACAGGTACTAAAGGAACTCAAAAGGCAGTACCCTCACCTAGTGAAGGACGATCAACCGGAAAGCCAGCAACCAAAACAGATGGCACCACAAAGAGCCTAGCCCCAGAGTTTGAGCAACCTCAGACCGTTCCCATTGATATTATGGAGAGCCTTTATGGGCCTCCAGAAGACAACGACCAACACCAAAAAGCCAAAGATAATGTAAAAGCCA
>DATKVU010000100.1:0-5070 GCA_035529915.1 Clostridia bacterium | reverse complement strand
AAACAAAAACTAAGAGTTTTTTCATCTGACTGCCCGGTTGAAGCGGGAAACAGCCAAGAAACTGCCCAAAAAGCCAACTAAAGCCCCTACCCCTAAAAGACCAGCCAATACTTCAAGCATAAAAACTACTGATACCGGCAGCAGCGGAATTCCCGCCAAAAACTTAACTAAAAACGGGCTTACATACAAAAGACCTAAATAGCTCAGGCCCCAAGCGATGGTTGCCGCTACCAAGCCATAGATAATCCCTTCCATATAAAAAGGCAGACAAATATACCAAGAAGAAGCGCCTAGAAGTTTTAAAATTTCAATCTCCTCCTTTCTTTGGGCAATCCTCATTCCTAAAACGATTAAAACTGTTAAAGTAGCCACCAAAAGCAAAAATCCCGCTACTAAACCACCGATTTTCCTTAAGGTTTGCACCCAATTTGAAAGAGCTAAAATAACATCTTCTTGAAAAATGACATCTTCGACTAAAGCCTCTTTTTTAAGCTCAGTCGCCACTTCTTTTAGAGAATTTAAGTCATAAGTGGAGACTTCCAAACTGGCGGGTAAGATTTTGGCGGAGACCATTTCCAAAAGCAAGGGCTTGTCTTTATTCTGCTGCCGATAAATTTCCAAGGCCTCTTCTTTGGAAATATAGTCTACCTTTTTTACCTTCTCCATCGCCTCTATCCTGGCTTTTATCAAATCAACTTCCTGAGGCTTGGTTTCATCTTTTAAAAAAGCACTTACTTGGGGTCGAGATTCAAAGTACTGAAGCACAGTATGAGAACCAGCGCCAATCAGAAAAAAGGCGCTCATTAAAAAAAGAGAAAGGGAAACCACTAAAATCGCGGCCAGCGATTGATAGGGAGAGCGAAAAATATGCTGTTTAATAGTGTTTAGCATGGCCTAGCTTTTGCTTTTTGACTTTTCTTTAAAATACTTTCCTTTTTTTTCATCGCGGATGACTTTACCTTTATCAAGCTCAATTACTCGAGCCTGAAGCGAATCAACCACTTCAGAATTATGAGTCGCCATCAGAACCGTCGTTCCTTGCTCATTGATTTCTTTAAAAAGTTTCATCATCCCGGCCGAAGTTTTGGGATCAAGATTACCAGTTGGCTCATCGGCCAAAAGCAATTCCGGGCCAGTAATCACCGCTCGGGCCAAGACTGTTCTTTGCAGCTCTCCGCCAGCCAGTTGAGAGGGGAAAAGCTCGGTTCTTTCAGAAAGCCCAACCACACCCAAGATTTTTTCTACTTTTTCTTTAATTTCCGACTCTTTGGCTCCTTGAATTTCTAAAGGAAGAGCGACATTTTCAGCCACGGTTTTATTCCAAAACAGTTTATAATCTTGGAAAACTACCCCCAGTTTGCGCCGAAAAAGATAAAGCTTTTTTCGAGGAATTTCATTAACCACCTCGCCATTAATTTCAATCTCGCCCGAGCTCGGCAAATACTCGCCTAAAATAAGTTTAATCAAAGTTGTCTTTCCGGCTCCTGAAGGGCCGGTTAAAAAAAACAGTTCTCCTTTGTCAACTTTAAAGGAAACCTCATCAAGAGCGACAATTTCCCCAAATTTTTTGCTGACTTTATCGAATTTAATCATACGGGCAGTCCTTCGACAAGCTCAGGATTTATTCCAGAACCTTCACTCTTCCCACATCCATTAACCAACCGGCTTTTTGAGCGGTCATCGTTTCTCCCAAAACTTCAAGTTTTCGACCAATAAACTGGTCCAAGTCCAAAACTGAAGATGTTAAGTAAACTGTTTGGCTGGGTCCGCCTTCGCGAATCAACTTATGAGTTCCCTCACCTTCAATTCCGCCAGCCTCTAAAACACCAATGGCTTTATCTTTAAAATTCTCCGCTTTTTCGGAACCATATTCGCTTCCCTTGGTAATTTTCTCTTTGGAAACAATGCCGGTCCCCTGACTCGGCCCAAGACTAGTTTCTCTACCGGCAAACCACCAACCAGTAAAGACTCCCAAAGCTAAAACAGCGACTACGGCAACAGCGGGCAATACTTTAGCCCCTAACTTTTTAGGCACTTTTGAAGCTGGCGCTTCGGCGGCTGCCTCTGAGTTGAGATTTGGAATTGAGTCTTCCATAGCTTTTTTCCTTCCCTGGCCCTATTGATAAATAAGGACGGCCTTTTGCTCAAAACTAGAATAGCACAAAACTTAGTCCTGAGGCAACCGTCTTAATTCTGCTTCAATAAAACCCTCCAAGTCTCCGTCTAAAACCGCCGAAGGATTACTCACCTCATAGCCGGTGCGCAAATCTTTGACCATTTTATAAGGATGAAGCACATAAGAGCGAATCTGGTTTCCCCAACCAGCGACTTTATGCTCACCTTTTAAAGCTTGTTTTTCTTTCAAGCGCTTTTCTTCTTCAATCTGCCAAAGTTTGGCTCGCAACAGCTTAAGAGCAATCTCTCGGTTCCTCTCCTGATAACGCTCAGACTGACTGGTAACTACCATACCCGAAGGCAAATGGCGCAATCTAACTGCCGTAGAAACTTTTTGGACATTCTGGCCCCCATGGCTGGAAGCGCGATAAAATTCCCACTCCAAGTCAGAGTCAGGAATTTTTACTTCTTCTAGCTCCGCCAACTCCGGCAAAACTTCAACTAAAGCAAAAGAGGTTTGGCGCAGCTTGTCAGCATTAAAAGGTGACTGGCGCACCAAACGGTGAACCCCTCTCTCCCCTTTTAAATAGCCATAGGCAAAAGGCCCATCAAGAGTCAAGGTGACACTTTTAATTCCTGCTTCTTCACCAGCAACTTCATCAACAACATCCACTTTCCAATCTTTTTTCTCGGCAAAGCGGATATACATCCTTTTGAGCATCTCTGCCCAATCCATGGCCTCGGTGCCTCCTTGGCCGGCATGGACAGAAACAATCGCCGCCTCTTGATCATGAGGACTACCCAGATAAGTACTAATCTCCAGCTTGGCCATCAGTTTTTCTAGCCCTTCAAGCTCTTTTTCCAGGTCCTCACTCAAAACTTCTGCTTCGGCTAAAAAAGCCATTTCCTCCAAAGCTGTTACTCTTTGGCTAAAGTCTTCTAACTCTTTTACCTGGTCTTGATAAAGAGCTAAAAGCTTGGTCTTTTTTCTTGCCTCACTAGCATTATCCCAAAACCCGGGCCGAGAGACTTCCTTTTCCAAAGCCTGAATTTCTGCCTTTTTTTTCTTGATATCCAGTCTTTCTTCTAAAAGCTTAAGTTTTTCTTTTAAATTTTTAATCTTTCCCACTATTTCTTCCATCAGAAAAAACCTCCCTTTAAAGTTTAGTTGAGCTTACTGGCTTTGGCTGCTTTCCGTGGCAATGAAGATTTCGTCCCCTAGCCATTCTTGGCAAATCTGGCGCTGAATAATTTTCAGCTCTTTGGCTGGCATTTCCTTAGCTTCTTCAATCGTTTGGTTGACTTTTTCCTTAACATCATCACGAGCCACCCGAGCCGGCTTGGTATAATGAGATTCTTCAAAAACCGCCGCGCCTTTTTCAAGCAGTCTTCTGGCTTCACCGGCTTTAATTTTTTCGCTAGCCGCGCCTAAAATATCCTCGGTTTTTTTTACCAAACCGGCTTCATCCCGAGGCAACTTTCCCAATATTGGTGAAAGCAGACTAGTGGCTTTGATTTTGCCGTAAAACAGCAACCAAAGAAAGAAAATAAAAGCGACTCCAGAAATTACCGGTAAAACGGCATTTTTAAACTTCTCAAAATTACCTTTGCTCCCAGCCATAGCTGCAACTGCTTATATTATACCAGGTTCGAGAAATCAACGCACCCCTAAAGTCTCAGCCTGAAAAACAAGCTTTTTTGGCCTAATAATCACTTGTTTTGGACCATTTTCTACATCGCCTGCTTTCCCGCTATCAAATCCATGTTTTTCTTTGGCTATCAGCTTGGCTAAGCCAACACTTTGCTCCGGCATAAAAACAGCAAATCCAGCGCCCATATTAAAATTAGCGTACATCTCCTCATCGCTATTTCTCGAATGTTCTTGAATAAACTTAAATATAGGTTGGGGCTCTGGAACTTTCTCAATAATATAGGAAAACTCCCTGCTGGCCCTCATCAGCTTTCGCCACCCATGACCAGTGATATTTACCATATAGTGAATCTCAATTCCCGCTTCAAAAAAATCTCTTATAAGAGAGGCATAAATATGAGTTGGTGTTAATAATGATTCCCCATAACTCCTTCCATCAGAAAGGCAAGTCTGATAGCCTTTGGGAATCTGAGAAGCGATTGTCCGTGCCAAAGTGAGGCCATTGGCATGGATACCACTGCTTTCAATTAAAAAAATGGCATCACCAGCAGTAAGCTTATTACCAAGAGTCAGCCTTTCTTTTGGTTTTATTATCCCTACGGCAGAGCCTGAAAGGTCAATCGTGTCCGATTCTATAATGCCTTTAAGAGTCGGTGTCTCTCCTCCGCCCCAAACCGCACCAGCCAGGTTACATGCTCTTACCCAACCATCTACTAAGTCTTTTGCTCTTTCTTCATCGGCAAACCAGTCAGAACTGCCTACCGCAAAATAAGCCTCTACCACTTGCGGCTCTGCACCAACAACCAAAAGGTCGTTGACAATCATGGCCACTGTATCTTGAGCAATCGCCTCATAATGAGTTTTCCCAGTAAATTTTCTGGTCTCATCAGCAACCAGATTTTTTGTTCCCAGGCCTTCTATTACCAAGGCTCGATAGCTATCTTCTTCCTCCCAGACATAAGCCGATTCCCCCCGACTGGCTTCTAGCTCTCTCATCTCGAAACGCTTAAGATTCTTAGCCGTGGTTCTGGCTTTTAGCTGAGCCTCTCTTTTAAAAGGGTCCATCGCCTCATAATCAACGCCGGTTGAGGAATAGGTGATACTCTTTTTAGATCTCTGAGACATAATCAACCATTCTCTTAAATATAGGAAGGCCTTGGGGGGCCAAAGAGATTCTTCTCCAGTTAGGATGCTGCTTTGTTCTTACAAACCTTTCTGGATGGGGCATTAGACCCAAAATTCTTCCTGAAGGATCGGCAATCCCGGCAATCGCATTTAAAGAACCATTAGGATTCAAAGGATAT
>DATKVU010000099.1:0-2185 GCA_035529915.1 Clostridia bacterium | reverse complement strand
CATGCCCGAAATTTGGGGATTAAACACTTAACTATATATACTCTTTCGACTGAAAATTGGCGTAAACGGGCTAAGAAAGAAGTTGAGGGAATTTTCAACTTACTTTTACGTTTGATTAAAGAAAAGAGAGAAGAATATGCCCAAAAAGGAGTCAAGCTTTTTGTTCTGGGTAATTTCCAAGCTTTTCCTAAAAAAGTTGCCCGGGCAATTGACGAAATGCTCAAAATTGTGGTTGAACATGAAAGAATGAAAGTTAATGTGGCTTTAAACTATGGTGGTAGAGACGAGATTATTAGGGCGGTAAGAGAAATTATTAAAGAGGGTGTGCCAGCGGGAAAAGTTAACGAAGAGCTGATTGCCAAGCATTTGTATACCAATGGCCAGCCAGATCCGGATTTAATTATCCGCACTGGTGGCGAGATTCGGCTTTCTAATTTTTTACTCTGGCAGATGTCTTACTCCGAGCTATATTTTACCGACATTTTGTGGCCGAACTTTGGGCCAAAAGAACTGGATAAAGTGATTGCCGAATACCAAAAAAGGCAAAGGAGATTTGGCAAATAACTAGATTAATTTAACTCCGAAAATAAACTCAATTATTTGCACCAACCAGAAAGAGACAAAAAGCAGTAAAAAGCCGATTATGGCATTAGTCATTTTTGCTTTTGCTTCAGCTACCCCCTTTTCATTATTAGCCGAGACCATCAACTGGAATCCGCCGGCAATGAGATAAAAAAGCAGCAGAAGGCCGGCAACCACAAAAAGAAACTCCACCAGCCGACTAATAATAGCAGAGATATTTGATGCTGGTCCGGGTTGAAAGATTGGTTTAAGCTCGGGAATGCCAGTAGTTCTAAGCTTGTTAAAATCGATTGCTTGAGCTAGTTGAGTTTTCATTGGCTTAAAATCCGGGAATATGTAAAATATCAACCCCAATTAATTTTAGCAAAAAGGCAGAGAGAATAATTAAAAGTAAGCCGGCAATAGCGCTGGTAATTAACTCTCCCCCAGCCTTGACTTTATCCGGATTGCCGGCTGAGGTTAAAATCTGAATTGCACCAAAAACCATGAGCAAAAAGGCAATGCCTGTGGCGATAAAAAGGGCTCTTCCCAAAAGCCAGGCGACGAAACTATTTAGATTGGAAGTGGGGATGCAGCCAATAGCAGTCCAAATGTCTCCAGCATCAAAGCAATTTTCGCAGGCAGTTTTGTTTTCCTGGACATCGACACAGATTTCTTGAATTCCAGAACGGGATTTTTGCTTAACGATTTCATAAGGGAAATAGCAAATGGGTTCATCGTAAGTAGCAATGCCAGGGGTGACGTTCCTGACTTCCAAATGGTGAGGCCCTTCGTCATGAGCTTCATTACCTGTTGCCGGGATTATAAGGTAAAATGTTTCTTGAGTTTCTTGAGCCGTCCTTTTTTCTATATAGTCTCTGCTTCCTAGATCATCTCTGCATTCATCAGTGCAAAAAGTAAACTTATGCCCAGGAGTAACATCCTCAAGAATAATCTTAATGTTTAAAACAAGTTTATCGGCATAATTAACCGGTACCTTGTTAGCCCCTTCTCCTTCGATTCCTTCCTTTCCGTTTATTGTCCATTGAGAGGAGCAAGTTTGAGCTAAGGCCGATTTAGGGCTGGAGAAAAAAAAGGCCAAGAAAAAAAAGATTCCCACAAGAAGACAAGAAAAAGAAAGTCTCTTTTTTTGCAGTAGCATTATTTTAAGTTTATCCTAGTAAAAATCAAGAATCAAGAAATGATAAAATCTAAGTAAGTTCAAAACTCAAATGTCAAAACTCAAAGTTATAATTCAAGGTCAGGGATTAAAGAAATTTTTAGTCTTAAGTTCTGTTTTTATGCTTTGCCTTTTGGCTTTTAAATTCAATGTTTGGGCTCAGGGTTGTGGGGCCAGCGATTATGATTGTCAAATACAAGAATTACAGCGAGAATATGATGCTCGCAAAGACGCTCATGAGAAAAACAAAACCGACCTTGCCAATTACAAAAAACAGCTGGTTTCGATTCAACAAAAAATTGTTTATCTGGATAAACAATTAAAAGAAACGGAAAAGGAAATTTTGGAGCGGGAAGTGGACCTAGGAGTTCAGGAAGAGCTTTTGGCTGCCCGCTTGCGGGAAATGTATAAACGCGGTCGGGAGCTTACTCTCTTGGCCTTGCT
>DATKVU010000098.1:0-1643 GCA_035529915.1 Clostridia bacterium | reverse complement strand
GGATTATTAACCATGTAATCAACGATTTCCTGGGTGATTCTTTTTTCAGCCGGGTTCCATCCCTGCATTGCCGGTTTTAATTCTTTGATTATGTCATCAACCGCAGCAGTCTTTAGTATCTTTTGGTTAGCCTCAGATATTGGTTTTACCGCATCTGCTATCGCACCCTTAGAAAGTCCTTCAGGAAATTCCAACGCTTTTGAAGTTGTCTTTGGCAGACCCTTCATTTGTTCAGCGGCTTTTCCTATCAGCTTAGCTTCCTCCATCGCCTTGCCGCCCTTGATAGCTGTCTGCACAGCTTTACCATAGGGCAAAAAATAAGCGGCCGTCTCTACCATCTCTCCGGCAAAATCAGCAGCACCTTTAGGCACTCCAACATCTTCAAGTCCCTGCTGTATCGGTTCCCTGACAATTCCTTTTACACCTGCCGTTAAAGGGGCCATGCCCCACTGAAGCGCTCCAAGAACCCCACCAAGTATATTCTTTCCCGTGGGTTTACTGGTGGCCTTTTCCATTGCCGCCTCGCCCTGTGTAACCTCTTCTTTGTAAATTTCCCCAACCCTTTTAAGAGAAGGTAGATATTTATCCATAAAGGTTTTCTGATTGCCATTCTTTTCAGCAAGTACCTTTTCAACGGTACTTTGAATAACGGCCATGTCGGTTCCATCGGGAAACTCTAAAATACCTATGCTTTCTACATTTACTTTCATTGAGTCGGCATCTTCTTACGAATAATTGTTTGTCCTTCTGGACCTATTTCAGCACCTTCTTGAGGAGGCTCTTCTTCCGTTACAAGCTCACCCATCTCATTAAATTTTATGACGGGAGCGCCACTATTAGATGGACTGCTTCCTATTCCTGCTGCAAACAAAGCATCAATAAAACTTGCTGACTTATCAACCGCTTTATCGAATAGTTTCTTTTCTTCAGGAGTCAGTTCCGTCACGGGCTTTCCTTTATTGATAACGTCATCAACTATTTTGGCTTGAATTTGTGCCACGGTTACTGGTTTATTTTTTCCTTCGTCGCCTGGTGCTTTACCTGGGATTGTTTTTTTAAGTTCGATATCTCGCTGGTGTTTTAGCGCCGCCGCTTCTTTTTCTTTTTGTTCTTTATTAATACTTTCTATTTTTTGAAAAACTTGTTTTGCTTGTTCTATTTGCATTTTAGAAAAGTTATCTGTACCAACCTCAATCTTTTTCTTTAATTCATTCCACTCGTCATCTGGCATCATCATAACGTCGTCTGGCAATAAAGAAGCAAGCTCTGGGAATAATTTATTTAGCCACTCCTTGTATTTTGGAAATTCCTCTCTTTCTAAAGACGAAATATAATCGCGGCTTTTGGCAAAGATCGCCTGTTTTTTGTTAAACTCAAATTGCTCTTTATCTAACGCCATGCCCTCTCTTGCAATCGCATTACGATCCTTGGCTATGCCAATACGAGACAATTCGTTTTGCATCCCCATTGCCTGCAATCTCATCGTAGCAGGTTGGGGAGGGTTTATCTGTAGTTGCTGTAAATTAGGAATTGGTACTGGCATATCTGCTCCTTATCTTGGAGACCATGTTTGGTTATAGCTGCTCGGAGCTGTTACTCCACCGGATTGTTGGGTCTGTTGAGCAGGTTGTTGGTTCATGTTC
>DATKVU010000097.1:0-23458 GCA_035529915.1 Clostridia bacterium | reverse complement strand
CCTACCCAAACAATCTTGACAAAGTCCGTATAGTGTTGAGTTTCTTCATTACCATCAACGTAACTTCCTACATAATGGTTTGTTAGCCATCCCAAACTTGTTCCACCAACAACTCCGTCAACTAATCCTCTGTCCAGTTTTCCATCTCCACCGCAATCCACATTGGATAACCAGGAATCGCTCCATTTCATTATGAGTTTATCTCCTGAAGTGACCGGAACGGGAGGACGGGAATAATTATCAGCGTACCCGTTGAACATATGCGCCTGATAGTTATAACCATACTGATCATAACCTAGCGTAATAGGATTGCCAGCCGAATCATTTATCAAGCCGGACTCAATGGTATTACAACTAGAATTAATTTTTTCCCATCCCTTCTCATTTCCGATGGCATCAAATTCTGTTGGTTTAGCAGCCTGAACCGGCGCTGCCACTGCTAAGAGAACAAATAGTGCTACTAAAATTGCTAATTTTTTCATTCTTTTCACCTCCTTTCTCTAAAGAGCAAATTGTGATAATAGCTACATCAATGATAACAATGCATCTCTTTTGTTTGCAAGAAGTAAAATTGCCTTGAAGGGAAAAACTCAGAAAAAGGCCGCGGTTTTGGGCAAGAGATAAGAAGTTAAAAATAAAAAAATCTCTTCTTTCTCTTTCCTAACATTCGGCAATATTCTTCCTTGATTTCCTTTAAGCTGGAACTATACTTGTCAAGAAATTCTTCAATTTCCTCGCGCGAAATTGGTTCGAACTCGTATTTGTCATTTTCTTCTTGAGCAAGATCCAAACCCTCAGCGTGATGATATTTCCAAGAATTGGGATCCTCCAGGTTAGAACCCACCTTCTCAAACGCGATAAAACGAGAACACTCTTGTCGCGGGGTTCCCCAACCTTTTATCATTATTTCTACACTGGCCACTGGAGACGATTCTACGTCTGGACCTCGGCTATCATAATTCACTATTCTTATTCTTGGCCGTAATAAATCACGAAACACTTTGGAGCAACACCCATCAGGCAACGAAGTACCTGGTTCTTTTTCCTTTGTCATTATTATTTAATTGGCCCCATAGCCAGCCGGAGTGGATTTAGAAACCCACTCGTGACCAGCTTCGGGAGTTTTCCCCTGGTCCATCAGAACTTTAAACTGCCCCCAGATGCAATAACCCCCCTCAGGAAAAGGCGCGCCTTCGCTACAAGGGCCGTTCCAAACGATCTTGTAATGCCAAACACTGCCTGACCCGCCTTTCATCCCGTTCCATTCGTTATCGGTCCAGGCTTTATAGGGTGAATTACTCCAATTCTCTGCGTTACCCCTATCCCACTCGGCATTCCACTTCATCACCAGCTTATCGTTAATGGAATCACCCAGGTAATTTCGACACCAGTCTTCATCCCCAACCTTCGCCATACACCAAGACCATCCAGTGCCATTAAAAATTCTGGCTGTTCGGTTATAACCAGATTCGTCAAATCCCCTTTCTGCTTTTGCTGGCAAAATCTTCCCCCTGGCATTGTAAATAGAAGTAATCAAGATTAAAACTGCTACCAACAAAACTAAAACTCCCCATTTATTGATCATTTTCCTTGCTTTTTTAATCATTTATCTTCACCTCCCTTCCGCCCAAAAGGTTAATAAGTAATTTTTGACTTAATATAGCTCTTGAATGCCCTTAATATCACCAGCATTTAGGTCTCTCTTGTCTGTTTCCCCATAACCCGAATAACCATACATTGTTTCTGCCGAACAAACCGTTTCATAAAGGTCTCCCATGCCAGCACTATGACCCAGCTCGTGAGTGGCAATATTCTGCAAGTCCATTAAAGAAGAATTTGTCTTTGCGTCTCCCCACTGGAAATTGGTATTAAAAAGGATATCCCACTCAACCAGCTCTCGCCATTGAGGAGGCCCCGAGAAATAGCCCCAGATACTGGTGATGGCAATAACATTAGGATTAGGATATTGACCAAAGGAGGCTACGTTAAGATTGTCAAGAGTCTCGTTGTAACTGGCACTATTAGTCAAAGACCCTTGGCCGAAAATCTCTGTTTGGGCATATTTTTCCCACTCAGTTACTCCAGCATCAATTGCTTGATTAGCAAAACTTCCTGGCAGTCCAGAGTTGCTCGGGTTAATCCAATACGGCTCAATCTCTTTCCACTTGGCTCCTTTAGCCAAAAACTGATAACAACTGCTTTCTTTTGCCGGCTTGCCTGGACGAGGAGGCTTAGCTTGAGCTTTTTTATAATGGATAAAAGTAATCTTGGTTAAAGGCCCTCTTTCATCCAAACCTTTCGGTCTTTCCTCGTTCTTGGCAAAAACTGACTGTTTCAGAAAAAAAGTTAAAACAATCAAGCCGATGACAACCCAAAATTTCTTTTTCATCTTTTCACCTCCTTTCCAGCAAAAACCCGGCCAAAGCCGGGAATCACTAAAACTCTTAATTTTGCAAAAATAATCACAATTTAATACTAGCAGCAATCTTGAAAAAAAAGCAAGTCTCTATAGCTCTATTCTTCAAAACAATGAAGGCATATACTGATTATTTGACTCTTAATACGCCAATTCGGATTGATTTTGTTAATATTACTCCGCATATTACCGCTTCGGTTTTTATTAAGGACAAGTTGTTCGGTAATGAGTTATCTTGCCAATAACTATTAATCTGTCCTGGGGATTATCAGTAGTTTCTGTCAGGCATGTATCCAAGATTATTCTCTCTTTGTGATTAGCCGAACGCAAAATTATCTTCTCCTCTTCTGAATTATGGGCAATTAGTTTCTCCCGAACTGTAACTTCAAGCCAACGTCCTTTTTCCCCGCCCCAATCCCTGGCAAGATAAAACCTCTCGCCCGTCCTAATTTTCCTTAAGCCCGAAAACGGGCCATCATTAAGATCAAATTCACTGGTATGGCCACGAAAAATCCCTGCTCCAGAAGGAAATTCATAAAAGGGCTTATATGACAAATAAAGAACCAAACCTTGGACTAAGTTGTCTTTATCTGACCAGCTCTTAAGGTCATTAGTAATTGCAGCAAGACTGTAGGGTCTGTTGCCATCATCTTTCTGGGGGCAACAATGACAAGGCAAAGCCAAATGTTTAAAAGGCAGCTCCCTGTCTTGGGAGCGAACAGGAATAAAAAGGGCTTGACCGCCCTTAATATAATCTGGATTAGCAAGTTGGTTAATCTCAATTATTCGACTGATATCAACATCATAATAATCGGCAATATGGGTTAAGTAATCACCTTTTTTTACTAAATCACTAATCAAAACCTCGCCTGGCTCTTCTGCTAAAGTCGGAAACTCGCCCATGGCGGTTGCCGCCAAAAAAAACCCCAAAGACTTCAAAAAACCCCTTCTGGAAACTTCCTTATTCATTTTTCTATAGGTCAACCACATTATAAGAAAAAGTGGCAAAAAGTCAACGAAGGTTCTTAAAATTCAGGTCTTGAAAGAAGAAAATAGTTTAAGCTTCTCTCTCTCGACAGACGCCTGTTTCTGCTAAAATCTCTTCTTTTATCCTCTCCAAATCGTTAATGTTACCCAGAAACTCGAGGGCATTGTTTGGTCCTACTTCCCTTTCTAACTCTTTCTTATCGTCTGTGATAGCAATAAAACATTGCCCCTGGGTAGACAGTCTTTTAACTTCTTGATAAAACAACCAGTTTTCCATAAGGGGAGCATAAACTCCCCAGACCACCACCTCAGGATCATTTAAAGCCAAGTATTGTTTCACCTCTTCGAGGATAGCGCCATTTTTTTCCTCGACAATAGTTTCTTCGATTATTTCAATCTCCCCCTCAGCAAAAACTTGTTTAAATAATTCATAAAGATCAGCATTAATATTCAACAAAGCTATTCGAGGCTTTTTGTTTTTCCAGTCCATTAACAATAAATAGCAGAAACACCTTCGTTTATTGAAAAGTTTGCGTAAGAATTTGGTAATAAAGAAGAAGTCTAAAAGGGCAGCTGGTCAGTAGCAGGCTCCGCTTCTGCTGCCTCTGGAAAAAGAACATATATTTCTTGCTTACGGTTGACTGGATCAACATGGACTAGTTTGCCTTTACCTTGGGCGATTGCATGGATATCTCGACAAGCCCAGCAAGTTTCCTGACCTGATTGACAGCGGAAAGATTGAGTTTGTCGCACCATTTTAATAATCTCCCCTTTTTGCTGCAAATCTTTAAAAGTTTGTTCCAAGTCTGTCTCGGGAAAAGAAGTAATTTCCTCGCCTTTGTCCAAATACCAATAGCTGGTGCGAATCTTGTCAGTCTTAAAAAGCTTGCTAACCAAAGTGGCATAAATCGGCAGCTGAAGAGAGTCTTCTCTTTCTTCGTTTTTGCCGGTCTTAAAATCAATAATATGATAAGTATCGCCCTCTTTTTCTACCCAATCAAGCTTGCCAGTAAGAATTAAATCCTCTCCTAAATCAACTTTGGGAAAGCTTGGCAATTTAACTGGCTCGACTTTTCTAAAACGGGGCTGCTGCCAAAACCTCTCAAGTATTTGTAAACCTCTGTTTTTGGTCTCTTTTTCTTCCTGGCTAGAAGTAAAGCCGCCTTTTTCACCGGCAATTCCCTGCCAAGCCCAGTCAAAAATTCGATTAAGCTCGTTCTTGGTTTTTTCTTCAAGAGAAAGTTTTAAAAATTGATCCAAAACATCATGAATAGCAGAGCCCAGGGCTAAAGCTGGGCTAGTGAGCTGAAGTCTAAGACCTCTCGGACTGCGATAAACACTGCGATAATAATAAAGCTGAGGGCATTTTTCAAAATCAGCAATTGAGGAAGGAGAGATAAAAACTGCCTTGGGATTGAAAGCCATGATTTCTTTACTTTACCATGGCCCAAGCCTGGTTAGTCAAGCACTTTCGGGTTTTCTAGGGGTTCTTTGTCTCATCTTCAAGGCTAGCGGCCTAATATTTGTCGCCAAAGATATTTCCACCAAGATTCAGGCTTAGCATAGCCTTTGTCAAAAATTCTCTTTGACCAAACCGAAAGCACTACCCATTCTTGGTTTTCATTTTGCTTAGCGACTACCTCAATCCGCTCATTTTCCCATGTCCGATAGTAAACCCAGGCTCCCTTGCTAACTGCATACCGGCTTTCCTGGGGAGAATTTAAAGTCAGCAAAGCATGGTCAATCTTAATTCCTCTTTCAGAAAGCCTTTGCAAAGCATGATTAGTCCAGATAACCCCTCTATATTCCATCTTCTTTATTTTACTCAAAAAAATTGAAAATAAAAAATGCAGTTGCGAAGAAAAATAATTTTCTCTACAATTTAAACAGACCAAAATGAAAAGGCTCTTTCTTTTTATAATTATTATTTATTCTTTTTTCTCTCTTTATAATTATCTGGTCCAGAAAAATCCCCAAAATACTCTTTTTGAGTATCTTAAAAAAGCGCTCTCCCGCTCGCCCAGTCTTCGCTGTGAATATACTAATGAAGAAGGAAAACCGCAAATTGTCTATTTAAAAGACGATTTTTTACGAGGCGAGGGAATCAAAACACCCACTGGCCAAAGCACTATTATTGTTAGAGAAGAAAAACTCTGGATCTGGGCAGAGGACTCTCCCGGAATTGTTTTTGACCTGTCAGAAAACCAAAGCTATTCTTCACCCAAAAAAAAGATTGTTATCAGGCCTCGAGAGATTTTAGAGAAAATTGAGTACCAAAAGCAAAATTGCTCTCCAGCAATTGTTTCAGAGTTGCTTTTTGAACCACCAGAAAACATTAAATTTTTAGAGCCTTTCGAATATTTTGAAGCAATAAACGAGGAGACTCTTCAGTTTTAAGCCAATTGTTTCCACATTTTTCGGCTAATGGTTTCAAAGCCGATTTTTTGGTAAAAAGTTCTCGCTTTTTGATTAAATTCCCAAACATTGAGCTCAATTAAGCTGGCTTTTTTGTTCTTTGCCCAAGCTTCAGCCTCTTTCATTAATTGCTTTCCTATCCCCTTTTTTCTAAATTCTTTTTTAACCACCAAATTATCAATCACTGCCAATTTTCTCGGCCTTAAAATGGGCACGCTTCTTACTTCTTGGATAAAAATATGAACCAAGCCGAGTAAATCTCCCTTTTCTTCGGCCACAAAAATAACTGTATTTTCATCAGTAAAAATTTTTTCAAAATATGCTTTTGGCCTAGCCGGACCTTTAACTTTGCGAAAAACATCTGGCAGGGCTCGGCGATGAATTTCATCTACCTCTTTAAAGAGTAAACAAAGCTGAGCATAATCTTCGGTAATTGCCTTTCTTATTTCCATGCGGCCAAGTATACCACCGCCAAAAACTCTCCCAAGCGGAGGGTTTTAAATGGGGTTTTTAAACTTTACCAATGCCAAATTCAATTGCTTTTTTAATTTGAGGAAGCTCAAAAGGTTCAAGTTCGTTCAAAGAATTGCCTTGGTATCCTTGAATAATTCTGATACCCTCAACATCAATTGCCACTCGATCAGTTGAAGCTAAAACAAGGCCGGGTTCACGGACTTCGCCATGAGATGGGCCTTGATTAATAAAACACTTTCTGGCATCCATAATAATCAAATCAGGCTGAATTACTTTGTTTAGCTCGGCAATTTTTTCCTGCAAGTCACGCAGGTGTATTGGTACCCGCTCCCGGGGTCTTACCAAGCCGATTGAGAGCTTAAGCGAACCCGTAAACTGGGCTTGTTTGTGAGTTTTAAGACAAGGAAGCAAAATCAGCTTATCCACCCGGCTCAAGATTTCCGGTAGAGAAACACTTTTCAAATATTGGCTATTAGGAATTGGCTTTTTAAGCCATTTTCCCTCTTCAAAAATATAAACTCTTGGCGGTGTTTCTGACTCCTGAAGAGCAAAAACCCCTTTTTCCTCCATAATTTTGCGGGTGTTTAAAGAAACTGTCGAAGACTCACCAATCATTACCAGCTTGGCGCCAGCTTCATAAACCAGCTCTACGACCGCTTTTAGAAACTCAAGATCAGTTGAAGCAGGAAAAGGGTCAGCCGTGTTAAAATTGGGCTTTAAAAAAACCACCTCACCAGTTTTAATAAACTTTTTAAAACCACCCAATTCCCCCAACAGCCCAGAAACAGAGTTTTTTAAATCTTTCTCAACTTTAGTTTTAACAACTTTCGGCATGATAAATAAGATATTAAGGCTTTGAGGCTCTTTTTGTCAAAAATTCATTTTCTCAAGAAGTAAGTTTAAAAAACTTTATCACTTGTTCACCAGAGAGTCTGAGAAAGCTTCCCTGGCGGAAAACATAAACTCCGGCTTGTTCAATTAAAGGGATTATCCCTTTAGTAGCATAATCGCGGACAATAATCAAAACCAAGCCTTCATGGGGCATAAAACCAACTTCTTCATCTAAAATAGAACAAGTCACATCAGCTCCCCAAGGACGAGTCTGGACTTGGGCAATAATCTGCAAGCTTTCTTTTACCAAAGCAGTGGCAATTCTGGCGTTCTCCAGCGCCTTGACCTGAAAAGAGACTGGGGTAGCCAGAGCTTTAGGAACCATTACTTTAGTGACTAAAAGTCCTTTTTTGTTTTCTTTGCCAGCCCAATAGACCACCCCTTCAAAATGCTCTTTTCCTCGAGAAAAACTTAAAAGCTGTTTTTTGGTTTCCTTAACAATTTTTGAGGGAATTATAACCTTAGCAATCTCCAAATCAGCTGGTGCCAAAAGAGACTTTCCTCGGACCAAGTTTAAAATCTTATCTTCCATATCTGAAGCATATTTTACCTAAAACCAAAGCAAAAGTATATATTTTTCAAACTCAGGCAACTTTTTCTGCTCGTAAAGATCCACTCGAATAATGTAGTACAGGAATGTTGTTTTCTTTGGCAGTCGCTACTTCTCCTGTTGCGCCTTTGGAGCTCTCCCAACCCGGAGTCGTAAATATAGTTTTAACATATCTTCTTACAAAGTTATCGAAAACGCGGTAGTAGTCTGAGCGGGGAAACTTGCCTTCGATTGAGTCAGGCAGTGCCGCAGAAGAAAAAACCAAAATACCCTCTTTTTCCATCAGTTTTGCAATCTCCAAAGTGTTTTTAGTCAAAATTGCTTTATTTGACTCAAGGGTTTCACCTTCTAGAGAAGGAGAAATTTTACCCACAACCATTCCGAGACGCAAGCCTCTTTTTTGCAGTTCTTCAGCTTTTTCGTTCAGCTTTTGTTCCACCTCTCCTAAGTCCTTGGCATCTACTAGAATATCCCTAATCTGATCAAAAAACATTCTTTCCTTCATTTAAAAAACTAGTATATCGGTAGTTTCTTCTTGGGGAACTTGAGGGGCAGGCCCTTCAACTCCAGGAACACCATCTTCATTTTTTATTATTCTTTCAACTTTCGGACCATGTTCTGCACTCACAGCCGCATTATAGCATAAAAAGTTAGCTCTCTTTGAATTTCTCTTGCTCCTGCCAGTCTCCATAGAGTTTTCCTGATTTTTCTAATTCTTCAAGCGCTTCTCTTAACTGCTTTGAAATCCTGCCTGGCTTTTCCTTTTCCCAAGGAGTTCCTGGTAATGGCATAAAAGTATGACCGTGAATTCTTACACCCGGCAATTTCATCAATTGTTTTAGAATCTCAATTGTCTCTTGCTCTTCTTTTTTTGTCTCGCCTGGTGAGGCAAAGATAAAATCGGCGTTGACTTTAAACCCTGCTTGCAAGGCGGTTTTTATTGCCCTCACCCCTTGCTCAACTGTATGGCCTCGATGCATTCTTTCTAAAACTGAATTACTGCCTGATTGCAAGCCAATAATTAAATTATCATTATCAGCATATTTCTTTAAAAGTAACAAAGCTTTTTTGGTTACTTGTTCCGGCCGGATTTCTGAGGGAAAACTGCCAGCATAAACCCTTTCTGCTCCTTTGATTTTTCTGACCGCCATCAGCATTTTTTCTAATTGCGACAAGTTTGGTTTTAAACCGTCCGCAGAGCCATAAGCCAAAATATTGGGGCTGACAAAACGAATCTTTTTCCAGCCATTGTTTACCAAAATCTCTACTGATTTTTTTATTTGTTCAATTGTCCGATGCCTGACTTTGCCAAAAAGATAAGTTGTTTGACAAAAATAACAGCCATAAGGACAACCACGAGTGATTTCAATGGGGGTAAAAAAAGGAAATTTGCTCGAAACAGGCAAAAACTTAGTGATATCCACTGGCTCAGCTTTACCAGTAAAAAAAATTTTACCCTTTCTTTTAAAAGCAATCCCTTTAATCTTGTTAAAGTCTTTTTTAGGAGAAAGATATTCTTTGAGAAAGTTTAAAAATACCTCTTCCCCCTCACCAACAAAGACATAATCAAAGCCCATTTTTAAGGTCTGCTCAAAATTTCCTGAAGAATGAGCACCGCCAGCTACCAAAACTGCTTTTTGGTTTTTTTTCTTTAGCTGTCTTAATAACGTCTTAATTCGAGCAACATCAAAACTTTGGAAGGAAAAACAAAAAATTTTTTCTTTCTCAGAAGCCTGTTCCTTTAAAACTTGCTCTTCATCAATTATTCTCAGTTTAAAATATTTATCAAAAGAAGCAAACCGATCAAGAACTCCGCCTAAAGCAGCAAAACTATTTCTATTAGTGGGAGAGATAACAAAAACTAAATCAATCACTTTATCCGGGCTTACTAGGTTCAGACCCTTAGTAGAACCACTTGGGTTCTTAGCTAGCTAAAAAGACTCAACCATAATATAGCTTCTTCCTTCTACTTTTTCAATCTTTAAACTACAAAAATTGCCTTTTTCGCTTCGCCATTCATTGCTAAAACCCCAGCCGTTCCATCTCCAAACTGCTACAAAATTTTCTTTACAAACATCTTTTTTCGCATAACTACCTTCGATTACCACCAGCTCATTTCTATTATCATCATCAATATCGCCGACAGCTAATGCTTGATTAGGACTCTCCAAGTTAGAAGACTGCCAAATAGGACTAACTACTCCGTTTTTAAAATTGAAGATAAAAAAATGATTTTTGACGCTTTGATCATTTTCTTTTATCCAAAAAGGTTTTGAGGAACCAAAATTTCCTGCTTTCCAGACTGATAAATTGATATCGACAATTCCGTCATTGGTGGAATCTGCCAGTATAAAATTATCAATTCGCCAGTCAGACGCTGATTGCCAAACCAACTTTGAATTTTCTCTAATGCTTAGTCGGCCGTTTTTTAAAACGTAAGTCTCTGGAAAGGTGTTGTTATCCAAATCTGCCAACTCTCTTTTAAGGGGATTTGGGAAAGCAGTTTTAAGCGAACGACTAAGAAATACTATATTTAAGACAATGGCGGCTAATATTGCTCCTGCCAATAATCCGGGTTTTGCCCTCATTTATTACTTGGAAACAAAGGCAGCCGTCCACTCGGGTAGAGCTGGTGCTTGGCCAGAAACTAAAATCTCCCGCCACTTTTTATCTGTTAATCTATCTGAGATAGGCCAGGGAAATTCATAATAAGAATAGACACCGCCTTTAGCAATTTTCAGTTTGCCTTCAACCGGAACTACCACATAAATTTCAGAGATATAACCAGTCGCTTCCTCTAATACTTGACCATTGGGATCAGTCGCCACATCAGCAACAATTGCTGCTGGATTTTGGTCTAAATAATTTCTTTTATCTAATCCCTGTGCCTGCATTTCTTCCTGATTTACTTCAAGCCAAAAATGCTCAAGCTGGCCACCATAAGAACGAATTAGTTCATATTCCTCATCTGTCAAGGACTGATTATTTAGTTCTTTTTCGGAAATTGTTTTTAAAGATAAAGCTAACTCTTGCATTTTCTCTAAATTTTCTTTGTTTTGACTACTTAATAAGCCTCTAGCTTCCAAACCCTCCATAGTCATTTTCAAGAGTGAGGCTAAGCGTGCGTAAAGATAGGGGTTAGGCTCGACATATCCTCGATCGTCTTTTTCCTCTATTTCACCACCACCACCCAATTCAGCATAAACTTGTTTGGCGTATAAAATCGTGTCGTGTTTAAGTTCTGTCCAACTTCCCAGATAAGTGTTTAATTCTTTTCTCGTCCAAGCCAGATTTCTCATAAAGCTGGGGAAACCCTCTGGTTTTTCTGTTGTTAAAGGCAAAAGAGAATACAACCAACCCCAATAAAGGTTTTGCGTCCAAATTTCTGTTTTTAATCCCGAAATATAATCCTCCATTTTGGAGAGATTTTCTTGATAACAAGCATATTGGGTTTCTCCCATTTCCTTTACAATATTTAAAGCTTCAGCCGACCCCATTGCTGCCGGAATATCCAATCCTTTGGGAAGGCATCTAGCCCCTGATAAACAGCCTGTTTTTTCTGGCTGGTACTCTTGGCAAGATTTAGTTTTATCGCCGACCTCTCTATAAAGCAGGCGCTGGAAAATAGAGGCATCAATAGTAAATCTTTGGCCCATAAAACGAAAACCCTTAATTTCCTTTTCCCTGTCTGGCTGAATCGAGGCCTGAAAAATCGGCATTGAGTTAATCTGGGGCGGTTCCAATTTTCTAGCTGCCTCAACAAAAGAGGAAAACTCACTTTTGTCTTTTGCGAGAGTCTCTAAAGCCGGGTTTTGGCCGTAAGTTTGCTCCAGCAAATCCTTAAATTGGTAATAAGTAATATCATCGCTTTTGCCAACGAAAAAATTAATCGGCTCATAGATTTTATTCCAGATCTCCCGATTATTTCCCTTGTTTAGCGCCAAGGTTATTAAAAGTGCAGACTTGACTTCATCTTCATTTTTAAACCTGAAAGTCAAACGACCGTACCACATCATACTCTTAAAATAAGCTTTTAAGGCTTCTGTTTTATCGTAATGGCCTCTGGGAACATATTGCGAATAATCTTCTTTAAGAGCTTCCAGAGGCTGGGGTCCCTGAGGAGTCTCAATAATGATATCGGCTCCGGCACCGATATTCATTACCGGCGAGCTTTTAATTTCCTGGTGAGCTTCAATTAAAGCCAGTTCTTGCTCAACTTCATCTTTGGCCACAGAAGCAATCTTTAGGTCTTGGTCTAAAAGCTTGCTACCAACGCTAAAGAAGCCAACGTTCCTCTTAGCAGCATTTTCCCATTCTGTCCCCTTAAGAGCGCTATACTGTTCAAGCGAAGCGGAGAGCATGGCTGAATTTAGTGATTTTAATTCAAAGATTAGTTTTTCTTCTTCTAATTTTTTTAAGGCATGATCAAACATTAAATGGTAGTTGTGAAGCATAGAATCAGTAGTGACAAAATTTGGCGTATAGCGATAACGATTCTCCTCATAGATTGAGAAAAACTCTTGATTATAAGCTGACTTTACCACAAAAGCATTTTTAACCAGTAAATTTTTAGCTTCTGGAGAAAAGGAAAAGCTTTCCTTGTTAATGATATCCCCCAGGTTATCATCCACCTGATAAGGGTTAACTTGAGGGTTAAAATCAACTGAAAATTCTTTATAAGTGGCAAACCCAGAAGAAAGGCTAGTTGCTGGCTGGCGCATCTCTTCTTTCTTTTTAACTGAAGTCCAAACAAAATAACCGATTACTCCGGCAACCAGAAGAACAAAGATAATTGAAAAAACAAGAAATATCCTCTTAGGCCTAGGCCCTACTACTGTCGGGATAGTTTGAGGAGCTAGCTGTTCGTTTGAAGGAACGTTTGCTTGCTGGTCAATTTCCTGATTCCCCATAATTTTACTTTAATTTATAGTTTAACCATTCTGGTAAACATTTTGCAAGACCTTTCTGCTGAACCGAGTGGCTAAACTTAGTGCTCACGTCTGGATTCGAACCAGAGGCCTGTCCGATGTGAACGGACCGCTCTAACCAGCTGAGCTACGCGAGCCGAGCAAATTTATCCTTGACCCGCCTAAATTTATTTCTAGAAAAGTTTTGCTTTCCTAATTAACCAAACAGGATTATAATGTAATTAAGCCTAAAATAATAATTTTTGGCGGGTTGACTCTAATTATACCAAAAGCTAAACTTAAAGGGTATGGTAAACCTCCTGAAAAAGATTGGCCGGTTTATTTTAGATACTATCCAGGCAATTGTCCTGGCTTTGTCTATTTTTATCATTGTTTATCTTTTTTTATTCCAACCCCATCAGGTTAAAGGCAGTTCCATGTATCCCAACTTTTACAACGGCGAGTTTTTGCTTACCAACAAGATTTCTTATCGCTTTGATGAGCCGCAACGAGGGGATGTAATTGTTTTTAAAGCTCCTGAGAGTGAGCCCTGCGCCGAGATTGAATGCGAATATATCAAAAGGATTGTTGCTTTGCCTGGTGAAAGAGTCAAAATTTCCGGTGGCAAGATTTACGTTAACGACAAACCTTTAGATGAATCCGATTACTTACCTAAAGATTACTCCACTTCTACTGGCAGTTTTTTAGTCGAAGGGCTGGAAAGAACTATCCCCCAAAATTATTATTTACCGTTGGGTGATAATCGCCTTTACTCTCGTGACGGCCGAGAATTTGGCCCAGTCCCCCGTCAATCAATTGTCGGTAAAGCTTGGTTAAGGTACTGGCCAGTTAATAAAATCGGTCTGGTTAAGCACGAAGATTACCACTAAGTTTACTTGCAAATCCCTCGGTAAATTTTTTGGAGAAGGTCCTCAGTCTCTTCAAGACTGCCGAATAAAGAAATTGTTAGTCTGCTTTCCACCCGAGAGCGAGTTAACTTGACTTTGGGCCGCTTGCGAGTCGCCTTTGCCTGAGCCAATGCTTCCTCTATCTCATCCTTTATTTTGTCAATACTATCATCAACAATTTTTTGGATTTTGGCCCTGGGAACAATCCCTTGCTGTTTTTTCATCCGTCTGGCCAAATCTTCAGCTCTTCTGACTGAAGCCGATTCCCGCAAAACCACTTTGTAAGCATCAATCATCAGCTTGTTGTCGCCGATAGCAGCCAAAGCTCGAGCATGGCCCTCAGTAATCAAGCCAGACAAAACCCCATCTTTAACCGCATCCGGCAAATTCAAAAGTCGCAAGGAATTGGAAATATAGGCTTGGCTTTTGCCTATTCGTTGGGCAATTTGTGAAGTCGGAAGACCAAATTCATCCACTAGTCTTTGGAAGGCTCGAGCTCGCTCCAAGGGGTTTAAATCAATCCGCTGAACATTCTCCACAATCGCCATTTCCAGCATTCCCTGAGGCGAAGTTTCTTTGACAATGACGGGAACTGTTTTTAAGCCGACAATTCTAGCTGCTCGCCAGCGCCGTTCACCAGCAATAATCTGGTAACCGGCCGGGGTTTTGGCGATTACCAAGGGTTCTAAAACCCCGTGCTCACGGACAGAGTCAACTAGGTCAACTAAACTTTCCGGAGTAATTACGCCCCGAGGCTGAAGGGGGTTTGACTGCAACTGATCAATCGGCATTTGGATTACGCTGCTGCTGTCAAAGTCAGCCATTTTTAAATTATCTCCACAATTTTTTTACCACTAAGTTTTCTAAAATTAACTTTGCCGCTTTTTATGGCAAAAATAGTAAAATCGCGACCCATTTTCGTGCCCACAGCCGGATGAAAACTAGAACCTCTTTGGCGAACAATAATTTTGCCCGGACTGACCTCTTGACCGCCAGAAATTTTTATTCCTAGTCTCTTTCCTACTCGCGGAGAGGCCTGACGGGTTTTTCCTCCTGATTTAGTATGAGCCATCTTATCCTTTCTTTAAAGACTATAAATTAATTTTTCACGCAAGTCAAGAAGGATTTTTCACTTGCCCTTAGGAAGTAATTTTTTCGATTTTTAAGCGGGTTTTTTGAGGCCGAAACCCCAATTTGCGGCGATAACCAGTCTTGGCCTTGAACTTAAAAACATGAAGCTTTTTGCCCAAAAATTGGCTAAGTATTTTGGCGCTGACTTTGGCACCCCTAACCTTTGGTTTACCGATCTTAAGTTGGCTGTTCTCTTTAGCCAGCAGAACTTCTTCAAAATCAAGCTTCTCGCCCTCTTTTTGGGGGAGTTTATTCACCTCAATTTCTTCACCTTCGGCCACTTTATACTGGTGAGCTCCAATCTTTATGACTGCGTATTTCATAGCTTTTTATTCTACTTCAAAGCTCTGGGCTTTGCAAGCCAAATTTACTTTATCTCAATCACTCGCTCGTCTGTTCGGCTCCGAGAAATCGATTCCAAAAGACCCAAACTAATTGCCGTTGCCAAGAGCGAACTGCCGCCGTAAGAAATTAAAGGCAAGGTAATCCCGGTAATCGGCAACAAACCAATGTTCATGCCAATATTGACAGCTGTTTGAAAAAAAAGGTAAAAAAACAAGGCTAGGCTAAGGAGAGAAAGAGCTTGAGTGCGGCTTTGAGCGGCAATTTTTAGAATTCTTAAAAATAAAAATATGTAAAGCAGCAAAATCAATCCGGAGCCTAAAAATCCCAGCTCCTCAGCCAAAGAGGCAAAAATAAAATCAGTATGCCGCTCCGGCAAAAAAGCCAGATGACTTTGAGTGCCTCTGCCCAATCCGCGGCCAAAAAGGCTACCTGAGCCAACCGCAATCTTTGACTGAATCAAATTATAGCCTTCACCTAAAGGGTCAAGATAAGGATTTAAAAAATGAATGACCCTCAGTTTTTGGTAATTTCTTAATGAAAACCAAAACAAAGGGAAAGTTAAACTGGTTAACAAAACTAAAGCTAAAAGCTGTTTTAAACTAATCCGGGAAACTAAAACCAGACCCGAAAAAATACTCAAAACCACCAAAGTACTCCCCAAATCCGGCTGGAAAAAAATTAAAACTAAGACTGGTAAAAAAAGCAAAAAGAAAAGCAAAAAGTTTTTAAAGGAAAATTCACGCTTGGCCCAAAACCAAGCAGCAAAAATCGCCAAAAAGGGTTTGACTATTTCCGAGGGCTGAATTGTAAAATCTCCAAGAGGAATCCAGCGCATCGAACCGCGAGTGACTGTTCCTATTAAAAAAGGAAGAGTCAAAAGGCATAAACAAAAAAGATAGAAAAAAGGTGAAAGAGGCAAAATAATTTCCAAATCTAAAAAAGAGAAAAAAAGAAAAAAAACTATTCCTAAGACTAAATAAAGCAAGTGATTTCCTAAGTTAGGGGGGGAAACACTGGCGACCGCGGCAAGACTAAGACCAAGCAAAAAAACCACTGGCAAAAGAAGGTAAAAATCAAATTTCTGACGGAACATTAGTTTCCTTTTATTTCCAGCTTCTCCGCCTGATAAAGTTTCTTGGCTAAAGTTTTTTTCTTAATTTCTTCCTCAAATTCTTCTGGCCAAGAGGGCAAACCGACCTCTATTTCTTGAGTTAAACGGCAACCAGCTTCTTTGCGGGCCCGCTGAATTTGCCTGATAATTTCTCTTGCCTCGCCTTCGGCTTTCAACTCGGGAGTAAGAGTAGTATTAAGCTTAAGGGCTAACTCTCCTTTTCCTAGTTTGATTTTAACTTCTTTAACATTCAGCTCATCCTTAATTAAATCGACAAATGGCTCCTCGAGGGCAACTTGTAAATTGGAAATTACTAAGCTTGCCAGGGGTTGACGGACTTTTATTCCTGCTTCTCGCCTTTGGGAATGGCCGATTTCAACCACCTTTCTTACTAAAGCCATTTTTCCCTCCAACTTTTTGTTAATCAATTCCTTGTCCGCCTTGGGCCAGGCCTGCAAGTGGACTGACTCTTCCTCGCTTAAGTTTTTAAAAATTTCCTCACCTAAAAAAGGGACAAAAGGGGCAAGCAGTTTCATTAAAGCTAATAAAACCCTTTCGCTGGTCTGATAAAACGACTCTTTGTCTGGGCGGTCAATTGCCGCTGCTCCTACCCGCTCTCGGGAACGCCGAATATACCAACTGGAAAGGTCTTCTACAAAAGCCTGAATTGCTCGGGAAGCCTGGTAAGCATCGTAATTTTCCAGCGACTCAGTCACTAGCTTAATTAAACTGCTCAGCCTGGAAAGAATCCACTGGTCCAAGATATTTTTACTTATTTTGGGGGTAGCTGTAGCTTTGAACTTATCAAGATTAGCATAAGTGACAAAAAATTTATAAACATGCCAAAGCGGCAAGTGAAACCGTCTTCTGGTTTCGTTGGCAATGTGGTAACCAAAATTAAGATTCAACTCTGGATTTTGGGTCAGATACATCCAACGCATTACATCAACGCCCATTTTTTCCGCTGCCTCATCAAACCAAATCGCATTACCCTTGCTTTTATGCATTTCTTCACCTTTTTCATCACGAACCAGGGCATGACCAAGCAAAGTTTTAAAAGGACTTTTCCTTTCCAAAACAGTTGACATCGCTAAAATTGAATAAAACCAGTTTTTGAACTGGCCAGGAAAGCATTCAGTAATAAAATCAGCCGGATACCACTGCTGCCAGTATTTTTTATCGCTCAAATAACTGACCTTCCCAGTTTGGGGATCAATTAAAGTAGAAAAGGGGACAATGCCGGCATCCAGCCAAGGGTTGCCGACATCAGGGACTCTTGAGACCAACTGACCACACTTTGAACATTTAATTTTAACCGCGTCTATCCAGGGCCGATGAGGTGAGTGGCCTTCAAACTTTTCCCAGCCTTCAACCGCCTTCTTGGCCAACTCTTCTTTAGAGCCAATTACTTCAAAGTGCTTGCACTTCGGGCATTCCCAAATCGGCAAGGCCAAGCCCCAAAAGCGCTTCTTGGAAATCAGCCAGTCCGACATATGGTTTAGCCAGTCAATTTCTCGCTCCAAACCCCAAGCAGGAATCCAACGGGCTTGTTTGGCTGACTTTTTAATTGGCTCGCGCAAAGGATCCATTTTAATATACCACTCGTCCACCACCCGCCAAACCAACTCTTCTTTACAGCGCCAACAAATCGGATAACGATGAGTGAAAGGCTCGGTTTTGAAAAGAAACTTTCCTTTTTGATGCTCTTTTAAAAACTCCATAATAATCTCAGGGGCAGTCTTAGCATTCTTGGTTGAAAATCGACCGAAACCCTCCAAGTAACAAGCGCTTTCATCAATGGCGGGAATAACCATTTCCGGGTAACCGCATTCCCTTGCCGCCAAGGCAAAATCCTCGGCTCCGCAGCCAGGGGCAATATGGACCAGTCCGGTCCCTTCCTCTTCAGAAACCAGCTCTTTTGATAAAACTAAGGAATGAAAAGCCTGAGGATTGGCTTTTTTAGCTTTTCTTAAAACCGGCAAGTCGTCAAACGGTCCTTGGTAGTAACGCCCAATCTCAAGCAACTTTTTACCAGTAACTTCTTTTTCAACCCGATAGTCTTTCTTAAAAATCTTTTTGGCTGCTGACAAAGCCAGCCAATATTTTTTGCCTTCAAAAGCAATCTTTGCGTACTTAATCTCAGGGTTGACTGCCACCAGGGCATTGGCAGGAATAGTCCAGGGAGTGGTTGTCCAAACTAGCAAATATTCATCTTTAAACACTTTCCCTTTGCTGTCAGCAAAGGGCAGTCTTAAATAAACAGAATCATGAACAACTTCTTGATATTCTTCTTGTAAAATCTCATGCTGGGAAATAGCGGTCCCGCAGCGCGGGCACCAAGGAACCGAATCTTTGCCTTTGTAAATCAAGCCCTTTTGGTAACACTGTTTTAAAAAGTGCCAGATAGTATAGTTGTTCTCATCGCTCATCGTATAGTAAGAGTTGTTCCAATCCATAAAATAACCCAAGCGCTTGGATTGCTCGGTCTGGACCTCGGCCCAGTGAAGAGTTGACTCTTTACACTTTTTAACAAAATTCTCAATCCCATAATCTCCAATTTCTTTTTTGGTTTTAAAACCCAACTGCTTTTCTACTTCTACTTCTACCCAAAGTCCCT
This sequence comes from Clostridia bacterium, assembly GCA_035529915.1. Taxonomy (GTDB): domain Bacteria; phylum Patescibacteriota; class Microgenomatia; order UM-FILTER-40-11; family UM-FILTER-40-11; genus DATKVU01. The sequence continues at coordinate 4,706 of DATKVU010000097.1, read as the reverse complement.
GGTTGTCAAAGCCATTGCGAAAAGTTTGGGCAAAGCCTTGCATGTTTTTAAAGCGCTGGAAAAGGTCTTTGTAGGTCCTTCCCCAAGCATGATGGACTGCCATCGGGTTGTTGGCGGTAATTGGGCCGTCCAAAAAGAAGAACTTTTTTTTCGAAGCCTGATTCTTTTTTAAGTATTTGGGCAAAATATTATTCGCCTGCCACCATTCCAACCAATGCTTTTCCAGGCGAGGAAAGTCAACTTTTGCGGCTACTGGCTTAAAGTCTTTTTTATCCATAGTTAATTTAATTATACAAAAAAAACTCACCTCAAAAAGGGTGAGTTTGGTTTTTATGCTATTTACTGTTGGCGGCCCAATCTTAAAAAAGCCGGCAGTTCAAACTCTTCGCCCATCTCATCTTTGGGTGGAAATTCAGCTGATTTTTCTTTTTCCTCATCCTTGCCATCGCCTTTTGTGGGTGAGTCGAGTTGGGAAAGCTGCTGGGCCGGAAAACTGGCTGGTCGCTGAACCAATCGCTGAAGATTTATTCTCGATTCGTCAAAACCAGTAGCAATTACCGAAAGTTTAATTTGGTCTACCATCTTTTCATTAATCGTCGCCCCAAAAATAATATTCGCATCCGCATCCGCATGCTCGGTAATAATTTGCGAGGCTTCCTCTACCTCTGCCATTGTTAAATCCGGGCCGCCAGTGATGGTAAACAAAATTCCCCGGGCCCCTTCAATCGAGACTTCCAAAAGCGGTGAAGAAATTGCGCCTCTGGCCGCTGCCTGAGCCCGATTTTCGCCCACCCCAGTGCCAATACCCATAAAAGCACTCCCCGCATCCTTCATAACTGATTTAATATCAGCAAAGTCGCGGTTAACCAGGCCCGGCAAGGTAATCACATCAGAAATTCCCTGAACTCCCTGGGCCAAAACCGAATCAACAGTTCTAAAGGCTTCCACCAGGGTAATCTTTTTATCCACCGAATCAAGCAATTTTTGGTTAGGAATCACAATTAAGGCATCCACTTTGTCTTTGAGTTGCTCAATACCCTCTTCAGCCACCACCATCCGCCGGGTGCCTTCAAAAATAAATGGTTTGGTGACAACGGCAATGGTTAAAGCCCCTTTTTCCTTGGCAATCTCGGCAATTATTGGCGAGGCGCCAGTGGCAGTCCCTCCTCCCATGCCGCCAGTAATAAAAACCATGTCAGTGCCCGTCAAAAGTTCCTCAATTTTAGATTTTGATTCCTCAGCAGACTGAGTCCCAAGCTGGGGATCACCACCGACTCCCAAACCTCGAGTCAATTTCTCTCCTATTTGCAGTTTAGTGGGAGCCTGGTTGGCTAAAAGAGCTTGAGCATCAGTGTTTATGGCGACAAAGTCCACCCCGGCAATTAAATCAGCAGTGACCATCGTATTAATGGCATTGCCGCCGCCGCCGCCAATTCCTAAAACCTTTATCTTGGCAAAACGAGCGACATCGGGTTTGACTAGAGCCATCTTTTTTTCCTTTTCTTTTCTCTCATTTTCCTTAAGGCAGGAGAAAGCAAGAAGTTTTTGCTAATACCGAATTATACCATATCATTTGCAAGCAATTTAAGGCAGAAACGACTTGACAAAATTGGCAATTTTGCCGGCCAGGCCTTTAACTGGAAGCCGACGAGTAAGCTCGCCAAAATTAGGTAAAGAAGAGAGAGAAGAACCAGAAACGCTTTTACTCCCATAAACCAAAAGACCAACTAGAGTGGCATAAGCGGGATCCATCACATCATCAATCAAACCAGTGACTTTATCGGAAACACCAACCCTGACTGGCAAAGAAAGATTTTTACGACAGGCTTCGGTTACCCCAATAGTTAAAGCTCCGCCGCCAGTCAAAACAACCCCTGAAGGAGTCAGTCCAGCAAAACTACTTTTCCTAAGCTCCTCTCCCACCATGCCAAAAATCTCGTTTAGGCGGGGTCTGATAATTCCTTCACTTAAAGTTTTTCGAGAAACTTTCTTGGTTTCCTCATGAATGCCAAGTTTGGAAAGGTCAATCTCGTCTTCTTTTTCTTGGCTCTCTTTTTTCTCCTCATCTTTTTGTCTTTCCTCTTTGACCGGCAAGCTCGGCTTTGCTTTCTCGGACAAGGAAACCTTAAGCTTTTCCGCGCTTTCCAAAGAAAGCCGCAAACCAATGGCTAAATCATTGGTAACGTTTTTCGCGCCAATAGGCAAAACCGAAGTAAAGGCAGGCGCACCTTCAATAAAAACTACCAGACTGGTGGTTCCACCGCCGATGTCTACCAAAACCACTCCCAATTCTTTTTCTGTTTCCGAAAGCACGGCTTCGGCCGAAACAATTCCCGAGAAAACCATCGATTCAATATCAGCCCCTACTTCAGAAACGCATTTAGCGAGGTTTTTTAAGGTGGTAGTAGAACCAGTAATAATGTGAGTCTCGACTTCCAGCCTTACTCCGCTCATCCCTATCGGATCGGCCACTCCTTCTTGGGAATCAACCGTATAGGTCCGGGGAATAACATGAAGAATTTCTCGAGAAGAAGGCAAAGAAATCGCTCTGGCCGCTTCAATGACCCGATTAACGTCTTCGGGAACAATTTCTCCTTGCGGCTCAGCCACAGCTACCACTCCATGGGAATTTTGGGAAGAAACATGGGCTCCGCCCACTGAAACCAAGACTTTGGAAAGAGAAAAGCCGGCCATCCTTTCGGCGGCTTCAACACTGCGGACAATTGCCTCGGCTGCCTCTTCAATATTAACAATTTGGCCTTTTCTTACTCCCAGGGAAGGAACAGAAGCGGCACCAACAACATTAATTTTCTCATTCTCTTCATTGACTTGGCCAATTAAAGTAGCAATTTTAGAGCTGCCAACATCAATAGCCGCCACTATTTTATTACGATTCATTTTTTCACACCTTGTGCTATCAATATTGTATAGTTATTTTGAAACAAAAGTAAAGAGAAAGCTCTTAAAAAGAGCTTAATCTTTTTTAAATTTACAATTTTTGGTCCTTTTAAGCAAATCAAATGAATGCCAAAAAAAAATTTTTAATCTTTTGTCTTGCTTCCGCTCTTTTCTTTCTTATATTTTATATAATATTCTTAAAGCCTAAAGCCATGCAACTCAAAAAAGCCAACACAGAATCATCTTTATTAAGAAAACCCGGCTTTGCCGGTCAATTTTATCCAGCTGAGGCCAGCAAGCTTAAAAGGACTCTTGACTCTTTCTTAAAACAAGCCCAAACAATCCCCGAACCAGGCAAACCTCAAATTTTAATTGTCCCTCACGCAGGCTTGGAATTTTCCGGGAAAGTCGCCGGGGCTGGTTTTAAACAATTAGAAGGAAAAGCTTACTTTCGAGTAGTTCTTCTGGGTGCTAGCCATCAAGCCTATTTTGATTCAATTGCTGTTTTCCCCCAAGGCAGTTGGCAGACACCGTTGGGCAAAGTGGAAATTGATAATCATTTAGCTCAGGCTTTGCTGGATGAAAGCCAAGGGATTATCCCTAACAGCGCTGTTCATGAGGCGGAACACTCTTTGGAAGTGGAATTAATTTTTCTTCAGCAAGTTTTAGAGGATTTCAAAATTGTCCCGATTTTAATCGGCCAGGTAAGCGAAGAAAAACTGGAAGTCTTGGCAAAAAAGCTTGCCCAAAACTTGGATGAAGAAACCCTGCTGGTGGTTAGCTCTGACCTTTCCCATTATCCCCCTTATGAAATCGCCCAGAAAGTTGACAGGCAAACAATTAAAGCAATTTTGAGCGGTAAGCTGAAAGAATTTGAAGAAACTTTAGAGGAAATCGAGCATCAAGGCTATCCCCAACTGGTGACCAGCGCCTGCGGCTCTTTGGCAATAAAAGTCGCTTTGAAAACCGCAGAAATCTTGGGAATTAAAGACTTTGAAGAAATAAAATACGAAAATTCCGGAGACCTGCCTGCCGGCAGGCAAGGTGTCAGCAATGATAAAAACCGAGTCGTCGGCTATGCGGCTATTGGCATCTGGAGCCAAGAGGCTAAACAAAAGCAGTTTTTAGACGAGCAAGCGCAAAAAGAAACCCTTAAATTGGCCCGAAAGACTCTTGAGGAACATTTTTCGGGAAAGTCCCCTACTCCCTTTTCTCCCCAATCCTCCTCTCTTTTGCAAAAGCTAGGCGCTTTTGTAACCCTGCGAAAAAACGGCCAGCTCCGCGGTTGTATTGGCGAATTTGAGCCTCAAAAACCTCTTTACCAGGTAATTGAAGAGATGAGTATTGCCGCTGCTACTAAAGATTCCCGTTTCCCACCAGTCAAACCCGAAGAGCTGGCGGAAATTAAGATTGAAATTTCAGTGATGACGCCGAGAAGAAAAATAGATGATTGGCAAAAAATAGAGCTGGGCAAACATGGAGTCGTTATTAAAGCCGGCAATCGGGCAGGCACTTTTCTTCCCCAAGTAGCTACAGAGACTGACTGGAGCAAAGAGGAGTTTTTAGGCCAGCTTTGTTTGCAAAAACTTGGTCTTTCCCTTTCCTGTTATGAAAATCCCGAAGTTATCTTTTATACCTTTGAAGTCCAGATTATTGAAGAAAAATAGATGGAAAAAATAATCGAGACTACTGTCACTACCTGCCAGACAATCTGGTAGACAAACCAAAGAGAATCATTATGAAAAAAAGAATACCCAGGAAGCTTTTCTGGCGGATTCCGCTTAATAGTTGAAAATTGCTGATTAAAC
>DATKVU010000096.1:0-18426 GCA_035529915.1 Clostridia bacterium | reverse complement strand
TGCGAGAAGTTCCCTTACTTATCAAAACCAATCGTCATAATATTGAAGTGGTGGTTGATAAAATCAATATTTTCAGAAAATATTCTAAAAAAGAATTTCAAGAAAGAATTTTAAATGATGTGGAAATTGCTCTGGACTTATCTGACGGCTTGGCCATTTTAACTGAAGTTGCTGACAAAAGCTTTAATTTCCCCCAGTCTCCTCGAGAGATGAAAGACAAAATTTTCTCCCGCCGCTTTGTCTGTCCTACCTGCAATCTTAATTTGCCGGAAATTGAACCGCGGCTTTTTTCTTTTAATTCCCCTCACGGCGCTTGCCCGGAATGCAATGGTTTGGGCGCAAAACTTAGAGTTGACACTCGCCGGGTTTCTCCTTGGCGGGCGGAGATGCTCGAGCGCCAATATCAGACTACCACTTCCGATACTGTCAGAGAAGAGATTGAAAAGTTGATGATTAAAGAAACTTGCGCGAGCTGCCAGGGCAGCCGACTTAAGCCAGAAGCGCTAAGCATTACTGTTGATAATCAATCAATTGCCCAAGTCTCTGGCCTGGCCCTAAATACCCTTCTTGAATGGGTAAAAACGCTGCCCAGTAAACTAGAAACCGAAAAAGAAAAAGAAGTGGCTGAATCTTTAGTTGGAGAAATAAAAAGCCGGCTGATTTTTCTGGTCGCCGTTGGTGTTGACTATTTAAGCTTAGACCGAACCGCTTCCACACTCTCGGTGGGCGAAGCCCAAAGAATTCGGCTCGCCAGTCAAATCGGCACCGGACTGACCGGAGTCTTATATGTCTTGGATGAGCCGACAGTCGGACTTCATCAAAGAGATGCCCAAAGACTGATTGAAACTCTAAAGAAACTGCGCGATTTGGGCAATACAGTGGTTGTGGTTGAACATGATGAAAAGCTGCTGCGAGCAGCCGACTGGATAGTGGACTTTGGCCCTGAAGCCGGTAAAAAAGGTGGCCAAGTAGTCGCTGAAGGGACACCTGAGCAAATTATGAAAAACCCCCAATCCTTAACCGGAAAATATCTGAGTGGCAAGAAATCTGTTTCTCACAGCACCAATCCTAACTACTCACTACTAGCTAGCCACTATTTAACTCTTTCTGGTTGTCAAGAGCACAATCTTAAAAACTTAAGCGTTAAATTCCCATTAAAAAAATATCTTTGTATTACTGGCGTTTCCGGTTCAGGCAAATCAACTTTAATTCACGATACCCTTTATCCGGCTCTTTCCAAGACGCTGGACGCTTACTTTCGCCAAAAAGCCGGTCAATTTGAACAAATAACCGGAGTCCAGCAGATAGATCAGGTGCTTTTGGTTAATCAAAGCCCGATTGGCAAAACTTCCCGCAGTAATCCGGCCACTTATACCGGCGTTTTTACTGATATCAGGGAACTTTTTGCTCAAACCCAAGAAGCCCGGCTCAGGGGACTAACTGCCAGCCATTTTTCCTTTAATACTCAAGGCGGCCGTTGTGAAGCTTGCCAAGGCCAGGGATATAGTAGGGTGGAAATGCAGTTTTTGCCTGATGTTTGGGTAGAGTGCGAGGATTGCCATGGAACCAGATTTACAGAGGAAATTCTGGAAGTTCAATACAAAGACAAAAATATTCATCAGGTCTTGAAACTGACTCTTAGCGAAGCCCTGGAATTTTTCGCTGCTTTTCCCAAAATTATTCGCAAGCTTAAAGTTTTGCAAAAAATCGGCCTTGATTATTTAGAGCTGGGCCAGCCTTCACCCACTCTTTCTGGCGGTGAATCACAGCGCCTAAAACTGGCCCGAGAATTGGTTAAAAACTCCAAATCTCACACCGTTTACCTTTTGGACGAGCCGACCACTGGGCTACACTTTGCCGATATAGAAAAGCTGCTGGCGGTTATTCGCGAGCTGGTCACTCGGGGCAGCAGCGTAATTGTTATTGAGCATAATTTAGATATGATTAAAAACGCGGACTGGATTATTGATTTGGGGCCCGAGGGTGGGGAAGCTGGGGGAAAAATTGTCGCCGAGGGAACGCCTGAGGAAATTGCTAAAAACACCAAATCCTGGACCGGTAAATACTTAAAAAAATATATAAAATAACTAACTCATGAATGAACTTAAAGAAAAATTAAAATCCATCCCCCAAAAACCCGGGGTATATATCTTTCGCGACAACAACAGAAAAATAATTTATATTGGTAAAGCCCTGGTTTTAAAAAACCGAGTTTCCAGTTATTTCCGCCAAAAAGCAAAAGATCCCAAAACCAAAGAGTTGATCTCCCGTATTGCCAATTTGGAATTTTTGGTCGTCAACTCCGAGTTTGAAGCTCTACTCTTGGAAGCCAGACTCATCAAGCAACACCAACCTAAATACAATATTAGCCAAAAAGACAGCAAAAGTTATCTATATATTGTCATTGGCAAAGAGCCTCCCAACCGAGTCTTTACTGCCCGCTGGACTGAACTTAATCAGGATTTACTTGATTGGTTTGGCCCTTTTCCATCCTCGGCCGATGCCAAAAGAATCTTAAGAAGTGTCCGCCGAATTATTCCTTTCCGCTCTTGCAAGACTCTTCGCAAATCCCCTTGCTTGTATTCTCAACTGGATCTTTGCCCAGCGGTTTGTCTTCAAACAACCGATTATGAAAAAAATATCAAACGATTAAGGAAATTGCTTTCAGGAAAAGCCAATTCTCTTTCCTCTTTGATTAAGAGTTTTGAAAAAGAAATGAAATCTGCTGCTAAAGCCCTGGACTTTGAAAAAGCCCAAGCTTTTAAAAATCAAGCCGATTCTTTAAAAAGATTGACTGAAGGCTGGCGAAGAGTTCCTCAAGAAAGAAAGGATTTTGCCAAAACAAAAAGCAAGCTCAGAAAACTCTTAGTTAAATATCAGGGCAGTGATCCGATTACGCTTAATAAAATTGAAGGCTATGACGTTTCCAATTTAGGAAAAGAAATTATTGTTGGCAGCATGGTCGCTTTTGTCGAGGGTGAACCTGATTCGTCTCTATACCGAAAGTTCAATTTAAAATATAATCAGCTTTCCCAAGATGATCCCCTGGGCATTAAAAACATTCTTAAACGTCGTTTAAATCATCCTGAATGGCTTTATCCCCAGTTGATTTTAGTTGACGGCGGCAAAACCCAGGTTTCGGCCGCTTTCGCAGCTCTAAAAGAAAAAAGTCTCGTCGGCAAAATCTCTCTTTTGGGAATTGCCAAGCAAGAAGAAGTAATTATCATCCCCAAACTTAAGGCCGAAAAGATTGTCAGCTGGAAAACTCTTCGACTCTCCCGTCGCCATCCGGAACTGCAACTACTGCAAGCAATCCGTGATGAATCTCATCGTTTTGCCCAAAAATATTATCAAGCCCTACATAAAATGAGAATCAAAGGCTAAGTTGAAAAATAAACTGGGGTTTTTGCTAGAATGTAGTCTATGGCAAAAGTTTTAAGGATTGAGCCTAAGAAATTTTTAAAAAAGCACTCCGGGTTCCTGGGTAAAATACTCTTGGTTATTTTCATCCTTTTTGTGGGCCTGGTCCTGGGTTATTTGGCTACTAATTACTTAAAAAGCCGGGCAAAGGGGCAAACCAGCATTGCTCCGCTTTCCAAAGATAAACATGTGGCTTTTTTAGGAGAAGTTTACCTCAAAATTCAAGAAAACTACTGGGATAAAATTACTGACGAGCAATTGAGTAACATCTTTGTTCTGGGAGTGGAGAAAATTCTTACTCAGCCACAAGCAAATCCTCCCAAAGACCGGGCCAGTTTGCAAAAAATGCTGGAAAAAATTATTAAGGAAATGGAGAGTGAGGAAAAAAAGAAAGAATTTACAGTTAAGCTGGCAGATATTGTTTTGGCAAATTTGCAACCCTTTGGACGCAGCCGACTTTATAGCCGTCGTGAGGAAACTCAGTTAAAAAACACGGTTGAAAATCGCAACCCGGATGTTGACCAGTACCAAGTTTTGGAGGTAACCAAAGACGCTTCCCAAGAAGAGATTAAAAAAACTTATGAACAAAAAACTCAAGACTTAAAAAAAGAAGACTCACCGGAAGCCGAACAAGAGTTGGCCCAACTGGATAAGGCTTATCAAGTACTCGCTGATAAAGATGCCCGAAAAGTTTATGATGAGTCAGGAGTTGAACCGACAATGGAATACCGCCTTGTCAGACCAAATGTCTTTTACATTCATATGAATAAATTTTCTCCGACCACAGTTGAAGAGCTTTTGCGGGTAAGCCAAAAGGTTGATAATAAACCCGAGAGTCTAAACAGCTTAATTTTGGATTTGCGCGATAATGTTGGCGGTGCGATTGACGGCTTGCCTTACTTCTTGGGACCTTTTATTGGCAATGACCAGTATGCTTATCAGTTTTTCCACCAAGGCGAAAAAGAAGATTTTAAAACCAAAATCGGCTGGTTACCCAGCTTGGTTCGCTACAAAAAAGTGGTGGTTTTGGTTAATGAAAATACCCAATCTTCAGCCGAGGTGATGGCCGCTGTTTTGAAGAAATATAATGTTGGCGTCTTGGTAGGAACGACAACTAAGGGTTGGGGAACGGTCGAACGAGTTTTTAATATTGAGCAGCAAATTGATCCGGCAGAAAAATACTCAATCTTTCTAGTCCATCGCTTAACTTTGCGGGATGACGGCCAGCCAATTGAAGGCAAAGGAGTTGACCCTTTTATTAATATTAATGACCCTGACTGGGAAAAACAGCTTTATGCCTATTTTGACTCTGGCCCTTTAGTGGCGGCAGTCAAAGAAGTTTTGGCTTCAAATTAATTTAAGAAATCTGGCTTAGCAAATCACTTTTTATCCCCAGTTTCTTCTGGCTGGTCTGCAAACGCCACAGATAAGAATAAAGGCCGTCTTTTCTCTTTACCAGAGAAGCATGGGAGCCTGTCTCAACTATCTCGCCGTTGTCCATCACCACAATCTTGTCTGCTCTCCGGACAGTGGAAAACCGATGGGCAATAATCAAGACCGTCCGGTTAAGAGAAATTTTGGCCAAAGCATCCTGAATCAAGCGCTCTGATTCCGAATCCAAATTACTGGTGGCTTCATCAAAGATAATAATTTTGGGGTCGGCCAAAATCATCCGGGCAATTGCCAAACGCTGTTTTTGGCCACCAGAAAGCTTAATTCCCCGCTCACCGACTTCGGTCTCATAACCCTTGGGCAAACTATCAATAAAATCATGCAAATTGGCCATTCGGGCTGCCTCAATTATCTCTGCCTTAGCGGCCTTGTCATTACCGTAAGCAATGTTATAGCCAATGGTATTATTAAACAAAATCGGCTCTTGCGGAACAATACCAATAAATGACCGCAGCTTGGCTTTGGCAAATCTTTTAATATCAATTCCATCCAAGGTAATTTTGCCCTTGCTGGTATCATAAAAACGCAAAAGTAACTTTACAATCGTGGTCTTCCCGGCTCCGGAGCGACCAACAAAGGCAATTGATTTCCCGGCCGGAATAGAAAGGTTGATTTTATCCAAAACCCTTTCCTTGGTATCAGGATAATTAAAGCTAACATTTTTGAAAACCAAGTTTCCGGCAAGTTCTTTTACCTTTACCGGCCTGGCCGGATCCTTAATGAGAATTTCACTATCCAAAACCGCAAAATATCTCTCAATATCGACAAAATGTTTGGCAATATTGCGGGTATGGTAAAGCAACTCGAAAAAGCGGTAAAAAAAGCTGGTAGAAAAGCTGGCCACCAAGACCACATCGCCCACTCCTACTTCTTGAGCCATATATTTTCTCAAGACCACCAACATCACCAAGAAAATCCCGGAAATTGAAATCGAGCCGATAACGGCATCCATCAGACGGAAAGTGTTGGCATAGCCCCAGATTTTTTTGGACCAGTCTTTAAATTCCTCAATTAGCCTTTTTTCTTCTTTCTCCTCTTTGGCAAAAAACTTTACCGTTTCATAATTTAGCAAGTTATCGGTAATTATTCCCGACACCCGGTCCTCCGCCTTATTAAAAATACTCCTTTTTTTGACATTCTCCCCAATCAGCTTCCAGGCCACTAAAGCGTTGACAATAAAAATTCCCAGAATAATCAGGGCAATCAAGGGGGTAATCCGGATAAAGAAATAAATCATTATCAGCAAACTAAGCAAAAAGCTGAAAATATTCCGATGGATGTTGTAAAACATCTCAAAGAAAGCTCCGTCTCCGCGCTTAAAGGCGCTGATTAAAGAGCCAGTATTTTTATTGACATGGAAGGCAAAATCCAAATCCTGAATTTGGCGGAAAACAGCTACCCGGGCGTCAATTGAAGCAGGAATAACTACTCGATCGCCCAGGTAATGGCTAAGCACCTCAGTTAAGTTTGCCAGGAGTTTCACTCCCACAAAAAGACCAAGGATGAGAAATATCCGCTCAAACCGCCTAGCCTCAATAGTGTCGATAAGGATTTTGTAAAAATAGGGTCCCAAGTTGTCCAAAATAATGGCCACGGCAAAGACCGCCAAAAAAGAAAAAAAACTTTTTTGGTACCGCCATAAGAATCGATAAAATTTTTTTAAGGTATTTAACATAAAGCCCCCCAATAAGTCGAACAAAAAATCCGGCGCCAAAACGCCTTTTTCCGCAAAAAATTGGGGAATAGCAGTATTTTAACCTATATCCTTAAAGTCTGGCAAGAAGCAGTTGCTAAACTATGCAGGCCACCTGAGGTTTAACCAAGTCTCGGTAATCCTCGGCTTTCATGGCCAAAGAGAATCGCCTATCGCCGGCACTAAAAACTATTTTCTCGTTTTTAAATAGTTTAGGGTCAGCAATTACTTCCAGTCCGAACAAATTGCCAAAAGGTGGCACGCCGCCGGGTTTAATCCCTTGGGTAATTGAGGAAATTTCTTGTTCGGTGGCAAAACGAATATCTTTTATACCCAATAAAGCCTTTACCTTATGATTATTAAAACGAAAATTAGCCGGGAAAACCAACATTACAAATCTTTTGTCTGAGTTTGATTTTTTTATTCGAACAATAAGCGCCTTGGCTCCTTGATGAAGAGCATATTCGGGTCTGACTTTGGCCGACTCCTCACTTGTCCTCACCGGCTGATGTTCAAAAGTCTCAAACCAACAGTTGTTTTCAAATAGTAAACTCTTAATTTTTTCTGTAACCGGATGATATTTCATTGGAAAAATTAAGGAGAAGGAGTTAAAACTGCTGTCGGAGTGGCTGTTGGAGTCACTTTTTCAAAAACTCCAGTGGCTTGGCCAGGAATTACATGAATTTTCTTGGCGACAATTAATCCGTTCTCGTCCAAACTACCAACCGCCACCATTCGCTGCCCAACCTCAAGATTAGCGGCAGTCGCATTAGCCACTCCTTTGATTTTAATCACTGTTTGTGAATTAAAGCTTAGCTGATAAACCCGATCTTGGTGAATTTGATGCACTAAAGTAATCTGGTTGCCTTCAAGATTGCTAATAATTCCCTGAACCGCTCTTCTTTTCCCCTCTTGAGCTTGGCTTTCTTGGCGAACAAAAACTCTAATTGTCTTTCTAATCTTCCCACCGGCAGTAGCTAACTCGGCACTTTCAGAACTAATAATGGCAATCTTGTCTTTCAGCTTAATTTGGTCTAAATTTAGTAGTCTTTTATTCTTACCAATTAGCTTAGTCTCTTCATCCAAAACCACCTCGGTCTTTTGCTTAGTTTTCTTTTCTTCCAAGACGACTTTATTCCCTGTTACCGACTCAACATTACCTATGGTTACCCTATTTTTCCCCACTGCCTGGCCTTCAGCTTTATCTTTTACTCCCAAGACTACTCCCAGATACTCCTCGGCCGCCACCGAAGAGGTCAAAACCACAAAAAGCAAGGCAAAAATCAAAAAAGTTAAAGAAATTTTTTTTGCTTTTCTGGTAGTTAATTTAAGATTGAGTATCATAAACGATATCCAAAACAACGGTTTTTTCTTCGCCGTTGGCCCCAAAAGCGCTGACTGTTAAAGTGTTTATTCCTTCCAAAAGCCCAACTTCACCTTCAAAAACTCCGTTTTCATCAGTTTCAAGGGCAATCTCATCACTGTCTGAGTAGACTGCCACTACTGCCCCAACCGCAGTTTTTCCTTTAACCAAAACTTTGTTGTCAACAACCACTGCCTCTTCCTTAGGGCTCTCAATTACTAAGTCAAAGCTGGGTTTCTCTGTTCCTTCTTTACTGATTCTAACTCCGGAAGCAGGAGGCGGAGTTACCGAAGTTTTAGCTTTGGAAAGATACCAAAAACCAAATCCCAAAGCCACTACCCAGACAAGCAAAATTGGGACTAAAAATAACGGGCGGAAAAAAATTTTTCCTTTCGCTGAACTAGCAGTTACTTTCACTTTTTCTGTCTCGTTTGCTAATCCTTCCATTCTCCTAAATCTTCCAATAACTTAAGCATTTTGTCAACCAATCATTTCCAACTATCCCGATAGCGATACATCCAGTGAGTAATATTGCCCTCACGGCACCATTTTATGGCTTTCTCCACCTCGTAACGGCAAAGAAAGTGGTCGTACTGACAAGACTCTTGAGCCGGCAAGGAATCATTCAATTCCTCCAAAAAAGGCAAGGCTTTTTTGTCAGCTATTTGCCCCAGTGCCCAAATAGCACTATTTTTCTCTCTAAAAGAAGCTTTTTCTGAATTAACGTAAGCAATCAAGGAATCAACGCAATCAAGTCGGTACTCTTCCTTGGCTTTAAGACAAGCGGTTTTAACTCCAGAATATATCGTAAAAAGCGAAAAACCAAAGAAAACCAAAGCCCCAAAAACCAAAATTAAGAAAATGACCAATAATCTTCTCATCGGAATGGGCCCACAATCGGCTAATTTTATCCAAATTTTGGATAACAGCACTTTTTGAAATGTTATCTAAACAGGTTACCTTATAATTTATTATGTGGGTTAGCAATAACCACCATCGACAATCAAAACCATTCCATTAACATAACTGGAGTCATCAGAAGCCAAAAAGAGAGCTACTTTAGCAATTTCTTCTGGTTTTCCGAATCTTTTCAGCCAAATCTTTTCATTTTCACTTTTAACAAAGTCTTCCGGTAAATCTTTATTCATTTCTGTGCCAATCCAACCCGGAGCAATTGAATTGACCAGCACTTTGGGTGCCATTTCTTGGGCCAACCCTTTTGTCATAGCAATAACCCCTGCTTTTGAAGCATCATAATCCATTGATTTCAGTTTCATAGTAATAATTATAGCAAAATTCAGATTATTCAAACTTAACGCTCTCTCACTCTTTTAGGAGATGTAAGTAAACCTAAAGCCAGCATAACCGTTTCTGCATCTTGTTTGCTCATTATCTCCCGGCTTTCCTCTGTTGTTAAATGATAGGCTCCATCAGAAGTCGAATATCTTCCCTTTTCTGTATTCCAATGGTCTTTGGCTCTAATTGCTCTAAGATATTTAGTCCCTTTGCCAAAATTTCCTGGTTCATAAGCATCCCTGATAAGAATTTCTCTCCTGCCGCGATTATCGCTCAATCTAATTCCGATAACTTTTCCACAATCATCAGGATATACACTAGTACCGGAACCGTAAGGATACGAAAATTCAAAATATCCCCAACTCGCATTATCCTGAAAAACTAACTCACTGGCATGAGGATTCTGCCAGTATTTTTCAAAAAGCTCATCAACTTGAGCCGTATCATTAGCCGTGGCTTCCGGAACTAAAGCGGCTTCACCAGAAAGACCACTCTCCCGAATATTTATTCCTAAACGAACTCTCCCAAAGGTACTTGTTTCCGCCGCTTTAATTAAACCGGCAATTTTTAACCGATCAAGTAAATTAACATAAGCCTCTAAATCTTGTTCTTGAAATCCCCAATAAACTCGCTGCAAACCGCGTCTCTCCGCACTCTTCCGAAACTCCTCCTGACTCTGCGGCGTATCGCATACTGCCCGGCAATAAGCCCGCCAAATTCCAATTTCTTGTTCGGGAGAAATGTATAATGCATAAGGAGATTTACTGAAATCAAAATAATATGGTCTAAACTTGTAAGCGTCAGGCAAACGATAGTTGGGAGAAAGAGTATAAATTTCGCCGTTAGAACCCAAAGCACTAAAATGCGGCCGCCCAAACCGTTTAAATTCACCGTCCCGACCACTTTTTCTAAAAGTACTAGTCGTAGCAAAACGTATCCCTGTTTCCGTGTCAATAGTATGCGTTACTACCGTCCGGTCAGTCTGGTCAAACTCGTAACTATATTTATCCGAAACTTCTGAAAAATCATAGTCTGCCTTTGCTTTTTCCATTGCTTTGTCTCTTGCCTGAGAAGGCGACTGGGGAGAACCAAAGTCAAAAGCTTCTCTTGACGCAGAGACAAAAACCTCCAGCTCCCCCAACTCCAAATTAATCATCTGAGTCTGAAAATGGCCTAAAGCGGCAGAACAAGGAGACAAACGGGAAAGGACTGCCCTGGTATCATGATCATTAGGGGTTGCCCCCAGGCCAATTTCCCGACGGAGTTTGGCCAAACCAAACCAACTAGAATTAACTGCTTCAAGCATGGCGCTTTCTACCATATCAAAAGCTAAAGTTCCGGTATAGCCGTGCCTAGTGTGAACTGCTTGCAACTCCCCTAGGCTAGCACACTGCCAAGAGTAAGTTAAAGTCTTTGTTTCTTCAAACACTTCTCCCCGCATCCCAGTTTTTTCTGAAAGTTGAAGATCTTTAAGATTTAAAGCGCTAACCGCGTCTTCAAATTTAGACAACAAAGCCCGAGCCGCCGTAACCCGATCGGGATTTTGACCAGTCATACCAGCAACTTGAGCATCATAAACCTTAGTCGCCTCAAGAACTGAAGATAAAAACTGCCTCTCCGCCTCTTCCAAATCATCAGCTCGCCCTTTCCTCTCAGCCCACTCATAATCCCTAGGGGTAGCCAAAGGAATCTTTACTTGTGACCAAAGATTTGTTTCAGGAGAATTTTGCTTCTCACCTTCGGCCATAATTTTAAAAATTATTTGTTGTTAACGTGACTAAATAAGTATAATTCTAATTTGATAGAAAACTCAAATATTTATAGTTTACTTTCCTTAATTCCTGTGACCACCGTGCCTTGAATCATTAAGATTTCTGGCTCTTCATACACTTGCCCCTGTGCAACATAAACATTATAAGGAACTAAACTAGCCCAGTATCTTTCTGCTCCTTCTCGGACTTCTCTTATTAGTGCTTCTCTTTCTTCTTCGGGCATAGAATTAAATTTTTCTTCAAACTCCTCTCTTGTCACTCCAACCCTAGAAGAGCCAAACACCTCTCTAAAAGCCCTAATCCTCTTTATACTTCCCTGCATCATTATTTCAGTAACAGAATCACCTTCTGCGACGTAAGTTCTCTCCGTGTCTATCTCTAAAGATAACAGTACTCTTCCTTCAATTGGTTTTGATCCTTGATAAGGAACAGGAGAAGCAAAAACAGCCTGATACCGGGAAATTCCCTTTTCTTTCAAAGCTTGAGGCTCAAAGCGATCCAAAGCCAACTCAGCAAACCACCGATTGGGACTACTTCTTGGCAGTTCTCTTGATTCCAAAGTTCCAGCAAGAATTTCTGTCGCCCTTTTGGGAGTCACTTCTGTATAAACAGTAGCCTTTTTTGAGTTATTTTTACTTTCAATTCCTTCGATAATCATATCGACCATCTATTTCCCACAACATTTTTTGTACTTTTTGCCAGAACCGCAGGGACAAGGGTCGTTACGGCCAACTTTTTGGACTCGAATTGGCATCTTGGCATTGGAGCCGGAAACAGTTGAAGAGGCTGAGGGTAAATTATTCATAGCTTGGGCAAGAGCAGAGAGGGAGCCTTTTTTAGACTTAGGCCGAGCTTGGGCTGGAGTAGAAGGCTGAGCGGGTTCAATTACTCGGCCTCTCCCTACTTGGGCCTGGTCGAGAGAAATTGATGGCTCTCGGACGGCTACTTGAACTCTAAAAATTTTTCTCACCACTTCGTTATCAATTTGATTTACCAAGCGTTCGAACATCTCAAAAGCTTCTTTTTTGTATTCTATCAGCGGGTCTTTTTGAGCATAACCCCGAAGTCCAATCCCACTTCTCAAATCATCCAAAGCCGTCAAATGATCAATCCAAAGTTTGTCAATGGTAGAAAGATAAACATAGCGCTCCAGCTGCTGAGAGACTTTCTCCCCATAAGCTTTTTCTCTTTCTTCATAAAGGTCATTAACTAGCTTGGCCAAAAACTCGATTATCTTTTGCGGTTCTTTAAGCTGAGAAATCTGGGATTTAATTTTATTCTGAGAAGTACCGTCAAAAGGAACAATTTCTGCAAAACCGAGAATAATTTTTTCATATTCTGGCTCAGTATAACCGTCCGGTGAATAAATGGAGACTAAGTTGGTTATCTCCTGATCAACTTTTTCTAAAATTTCTTGCTTTAAGCTCTTGCCTTCTTTGCTTTCTTCGGCTCCCCTTTCCAGGGCCTTTTTTCTCAAGCGATAGATAATTTCTCTTTGGCGATTCATGACATCATCATATTCGACCACCTGTTTTCTCATATCAAAGTTAAAGCCCTCGACTTTAACTTGGGCTTGCTCAATCGAGCGGGAAACCATCGGGTGCTCCAGAGGAACGTCTTCTGGCATATTAAAACGCGTCATCAAAGAAGAAATTTGCTCACCACCAAAAATCCTCATCAAATCATCATCCAGAGCGACAAAGAAACGAGAAGAACCCGGATCTCCTTGCCGGCCGGAACGACCGCGCAACTGATTGTCAATTCTTCTGGATTCATGCCGCTCAGTACCAATTACATGCAGACCCCCAAGCTTAATGACTTCATCATGTTTTTCTTGCCAGTCTTTCTGGGCTTTTTCAAGCTCGGCTTTCTTTTTAAAATCTTGCCTTTGGGGCGAAGCTCCTCCAAGAACAATATCGACTCCTCGACCAGCCATATTGGTAGCGACAGTAACCGCCCCTTTAGCACCGGCATTGGCAATAATCTCTGCTTCTTTTTGATGCTGTTTAGCATTAAGCACCTGATGAGGAACCTTTTTATGGTTCAGAAAGCGGTCAATAATCTCGTTTTTCTCGACTGAAGTAGTACCGACCAAAACCGGCTGGCCCTTTTTATGACACTCCTCAATCTCTTTAACTACCGCCGCATATTTAGCCCGCTGGTTTTTATAGACTACATCCGCATTATCGGCTCTAATCATGGGCTCATTAGTAGGAACAATCGTCACCTCCAGGTTATAGATTTTCTTAAACTCCTCGGCTTCGGTGGCAGCTGTCCCGGTCATTCCTGAGAGCTTTTCATACATCCTAAAGTAATTCTGAAAAGAAATGGTGGCCAAAGTCTTTGATTCTTGCTGAATTTGAACTCCTTCTTTAGCCTCGATTGACTGATGCAATCCTTCTGACCAACGACGACCAAACATCAGCCGACCAGTAAACTCATCGACAATGATTACCTGATTATCCTTGACTACATAATCCCGATCGCGCAAAAAGTGAACCTTGGCCTTAAGAGCGTTCTCAAGATGATGAATCGTCTCAAAATCCTTTTCATAAAGGTTATCTACTCCTAACATTTTCTCTACCTTGCGGATTCCATGCTCGCTTAAATTTACGGTTTTGGTTTTCTCATCAGATTCATAATCAGTGTCAGGAGAAAGACCCTTAATTAAGCGGGAAAATTCATAGTATTTTTGGGTCGGTTCTGTATCAGGAGCAGAAATAATCAAAGGAGTTCTCGCTTCATCAATCAAAATCGAGTCAACTTCATCGACAATCGCAAAATAAGGCTCCTTTTGAACCATTTCCTCAAGATCGCCGACCAAATTATCTCTTAGATAGTCAAAACCAAATTCGTTATTGGTTCCATAAGTAACGTCAGCTCTATAAGCTTCTTTTCTTTCAATTGTCCGCAAATGGGCCAAGCGCTCGTCATTCTCACTTTTATCTTCATACTCTGGATCAAGTAAAAAGGCCTTTTCATGAACAATTGCCGCTACTTTTAAACCCAGCGAGTTGAGAGCTCGACCATACCAGCCGGCATCTCGTCGCGCCAAATAATCATTAACAGTAACAATATGAACTCCTTTTCCTAAAAGAGCATTAACATAAGCGGCCAGGCCAGCCGACAAAGTTTTTCCTTCACCAGTTTTTTGCTCTGCTACCCGACCTTTGTGCAGGGTAATCGCCGCCAAAAGCTGAACATCAAAAGCGCGCTGGCCAACTTCTCTTTTAATTGCCTCTCGAGCTACGGCCAAGGCTTCGGGCAAGAGCCCATCCAGGCTTTCTCCTTTAGAAATTCGAAGCTTAAACTCAGGAGTTTTAGCGGCCAATTCTTCGTCGGAAAGTTTTTCAATCTTTGTTTCCAGGGAATTGACTTTCTCCACTATCGGCGCTAAAGAATCAAGCTCCTTTTGGTTAACATCAAAAATTTTCCTAAAAACTTTCAACATGAGATTTATTATACCTTATTTTTAGCCTCAATTGAAGCTAAAATCAGCAAATTGGTTACTAATCTCTTGGTCTTTACCCAAGGGAAAAATTCAGCTACTTGGCGAACAAATTCATCTGCTTGATCTCGCTGTTCCTGATTGAAGTATAGGCGGTTAAAAACCACCAGTCCATCCGGCCCAATAAGCTTAAGAATATCTTTAAAAAACTTATTGCTTTCTGCCTCTGGGGGAAATTCTTGGCCAAAATATAAATCTACTATTATCAGGTCAAATTTTGTTTTTTGTTTTTTAAGATTCTCAAAAGCATCATCAATGACAATTTTTAAATTGGGGATCTCGCCTAAGGCAAAATATTTTCTTCCCAATCTGATAACCTGGGGATCTTTTTCTATACCCACTATTCGGCTTCCCCCAAATTCTTGGGCCATTTGTTTGGCCAAAGTGCCTGCTCCTAAGCCTAAAATTAAACACTCTTTATTCTTTTTAGGCTTTTGTTTTTTGCCTTCTTCCTTTTTTATTAGTCTTAAGCCTTCTTTCCATAACTTGCTTACTAATCCTCCTGATTGAGGAATTTTCCCCACCAGCATCTCCCGCCGACCAAACAAATCCTCGCAGACTCTAATCTCTCCATTTATTGGAGAGTTGATTTTTGTCAATACTTCTCTGCCTAAAAAAAATTTACTCAAAAATGATTTTAAGCTCATCTAGCTAAATTAAGAGTAATTGATTTACTCGAGGAAAAAAATAGTCCGAAAAAATGAATTTCAAGATTAACTTTTGGGGGAAATTATCCCTTCGCCGACATAATCCTGCAACACTTCCGGCACTTTTACCGAACCGTCGGCTTGTTGATAGTTTTCTAAAATAGCCAGAATCGGGCGCTCTGAAAAGACGCTGCCGTTTAAGATGTGAACAAAATCCGAACCGTCTTTACCTTTAAAACGGATATTTAATCTTCTGGCTTGATAATCAGTGGTGTTGCTGACCGAATGAGTTTCCCGGTAGCGCTTTTCCGAAGGAAACCAAGTCTCAATATCCAGTTTGTTGGCAGCTGGGTCACCCAGGTCTCCGGTTACCATCTGGACTACCCGGTAAGGAAGTTTAAGGCGCTGCATCAACTCTTCTTCCAAAGAAAGTAAAAACTGATGCTCCTTTTCTGATTCTTTCGGCTTAACAAAGGAAACCATTTCCAGTTTATTAAACTGATGAACTCGCAATACTCCTTTAGTGTCTTTACCATAAGAACCAGCCTCTCGCCTAAAAGCAGTCGAAAAACCAACAAACCTTCTGGGCAAATCCTCTTCTGATAAAAGTTCATCTTTGAGATAAGGAACAATCGCATGTTCGGCCGTCGCCACCAGACAAAGATTGTCTTCTGGCAAGCAATAAGTATCTTCAAAACCATAGTTGTTATAGCCCAAAGCAGACATCACTTCTGTCTTAATCATTACTGGCGGTAATATCGGGATAAAGCCTTTGGTTAGCAAAAATTTAAAACCTAAATTAAGCAAAGCCATCTCCAACAACACCCCTTCATTTTTAAAATAGCCAAAGCGGGTCCCCGAAACCTTGGCTGCTCGCAAAGTATCAATTACGTCTAAGCTCTCTCCCAGCTGGTCATGGCTCTTAATAGAAAAATCAAACTTGGGAATTTTTCCCCATTTTCTTACCTCAATATTGCTGTTCTCGTCTTTGCCTAAAGGCACATCAGCTAAGGCCGGATTAGGTAATTTCCAAGCCAGGTCCTTTAGCTTAGTATCAAGCTGAGCCAATTCTACCTCTAACTTCTTAAGTTCGGCTTTAATCGCCTTGGCTCTTTTAATATCTTCTTTGCCTAACTTATTTCTTTCTGCCCGCAAAGTCTCAACTCCCTGCAAAATTTCTCTTCTTTTTCTATCCAGCTCCAAAACCTTGTTAACCAATTGGGGGTCCCGGTTTTTGGCTCGAGTCGCCTTTCGGAAAAACTCTGGATCTTCTCTTAATTTTTTAATATCAATCATTGGCCTTTATTTTACCACTTTTTCTGGGCAGATCCGCAAAGGGATTGTTCTCAAAAGTAATATGAGAAACTAGTTTTAAAATCTCGTCGATACTCAAACCATAGACTTTTTCCATAATTTCTGGGGCAGCGGTAATAACTTTCTCTTCCCAATTAAAGCCTAATTCTTCGGCAACTTCTCTGACCTTCTCTTCAGATTTTGCCTCGATTTCCGTGTACGGCTCAAGATTAGGCCAAGTATCAATAGTAATTTCCACGCCCTCATAATCCCAACTTTCCCGCAAAGTTTCCTGATAAATATTGGGTTTCAAGTTAAGTGCTTCCATAATCTCTACTGCCGTATCAAAATCACTGATCACTAATTCCGCTTCTTTCTGGTCAGAGACTTTTCCCCCTTCCTCGGCATGAATCTTAACACTCATAGTAACTTTATCTCCTTCGTCGCGAACCCGAAAATAGTGGCATTTAAGTTGCGAATAAGCTCTCCTGTTAGCAATTGACCTCCTCATTTTTCTCTCGGGAATCACTAATTTAGCCCCAATTTCTTGAAGTTTTTTGCGATACTCTTTTTTGTTTACCGGGTAAAATTTGACCTCAAACTCAGTTTCCATTTTAGAGTCCCAAATCGGCGGCAATTGCTTGCATTAATTTAAGGGAAACAGTTACAAACTCTTCTAAAGAAAGTCCGATTTTTTCCTGACACATAGCAATATCTTCTCGACGGGTGCCTCGGGCAAAGCTTTTTTCTTTAAAGCGATTTAGGACTGTCTGGGGAGTAACTTCAGAGAGTTTTTTGCTCGGTAAAACCAAAGCCGCAGCCACAATCAAACCAGTTAAGCTATCACCCATAAAAATTGCCCAATCCATTAAGGTTTTGGGCTCGGTATCGTTACCATGCCAATTGTGAGCCGCCATGGCATAGGCAACATTTTCAGGAATCTGCAAACCCTTTTCTCTAACCCACTCGGTAATCTGAATTCCATGCTTTTCTGCTGGAACTCCGTCGCAATAATCCCCATCATGGAGCAATCCCGCCATCATCCACTCCTCTTTAGCTCCACCTAGCTCTTCATCTGTCCTACCCCGGGATTTAAGCTCATCATAAACTCCACCCATTAGCGCCTCTAAGGCAATCATATGCTTAACAATATTGTTATTGGTAACGTTTTGCTGGATTAAGTTTAAAGCTTCATTTCTCGAAATCATTTTTTCTCTTTCCTTTTTGCTTTAGCAATTGGGCCAGGCGAACTAGGAACAACCCCGGCCGGGGAAGGAATAATAGTAACATCTTGTCTCATCGGTGGAAAGAAAACTGTTTCCCGCATCGGTTTATCCATTAAAAAGGAAAATAGTCTCTCGCTCATCCCAAAACCGGCTGTGGGCGGCATCCCATACTCCAAGGCCTCGACAAAGTCCAAGTCAATCATTTGCGCTTCTTCATCTCCGGCTTCTCTTAATCTTTGCTGCTCCAAAAATCTTTCTTTTTGGTCAATCGGATCATTAAGCTCAGAAAAACCATTGCCTAGCTCAGTCCCACCAGCCATTATTAAAATTCGCTGGCTTAGCTGCGGATTATCAGGACACCTTTTTGCCAAAGGAGAGATTTCCACTGGTAAGTTTATGAGAAAAGAGGGCTGAACCAAGGTCGGCCGCACCACTTTTTTATAGATCAAATCAATCAATCTTCCTCTACCCAAATTTTTCTCCGGCTTCAGTTTGAGAGAAATAGCTTTTTCATAAAGCTCTTCAAACGAGGCCTTAACCGGATCCAAGCTGGTTTTTTCTTTAAAAAGAGTACTATAATCATGCCTTGGCCACTTGCCAGACCAGTCAATTTCTTGTCCGTTCCTGGTTGTTTTCAAGCCGCCCGTAGTTTTCTTGACAATGAATTTATAGAAATCCTCAATCAAATCCATTAAATCTTGATAATCAGCATAAGCCCAGTAAAACTCCATTTGCGTATAATCCTGAAGATGCTCG
>DATKVU010000095.1:0-1303 GCA_035529915.1 Clostridia bacterium | reverse complement strand
GGGCAAAGGGTGGTAATGAAAAGCAGAGCCAAAAGAGGACACCCAGACTTAATGTTTCAAGAATGGTTTTTAGACAAGTATTGCGGTTTGGCCATTGAATTTAAGCGAACAGGAACACAACTTTTTAAACTAGATGGAACGTTAAGAAAAGACGAACACCACGAAGAGCAACTAAGTTATTTAATTGCCTTAAAACAACGTTATTGGCTTGCTGGCTTTGTAGTAGGTCTTGAACCTGCAAAAGAAGTTATTAAGGCATATTTAGAAGCTCACGACACAAGCCTATCAATTATCAACAAACATATTTATCCAAAACTAAAAACAAAATGAAACACAACAAAATACTAGGCATATTCTTAGCAATATCAACCCTATTTGCAACAATCTACCTAAACATTTTCAGCCCTGCATTATTTTTATTCTTGATGCTGGGGTATGGGATTTATTTAATTGACAGCGAAAACAAATAACAATGAACTTTGAATTTATAGAATTAGAGCAAATTGAAACGCTTAAAACTTTGGAAGTCTTAGTTTCAGAGGTTGACGTTTATGTTAATCAATCAAAAAACTATGTAAGAGGTTACGGCATAGTTAGCGAATGGAACGAGTTTTTAAAAGAAACAGTCAAACTATCCGACTTTGTGCCGTGCGGTTCTGATGGGTTGCCGTTGGAGGAGATTAAAGACTTGCCAAAAAATATACAAATAGAAAACCTAGAACAAGTTGAAAAATACCACAAGTTTCACATTTACCAAAAAGCCAAACAAGCGGTAATTTTTGAAGGCTGGGAAGTTGAAAGTCATGACAAACACGACGGATGGATGACCTTAAAAAATGGTTTACATACTTTAGTCTTTGATTTAATGCCGTGTAATGATGTATGGATTTGTGATTTGGAGGTAAACACGTACTCCGACCTAGCAAAAGCAACCATTAACAACCCTTTAAAATTTAGAAAATGAAACTACTAATAATAACGCTACTACTAGCACAAGCGGTGCAAATGTACCCAATACAAGCAACGCCACCAACAGAACCAAAAGCAACCACTAAAAGAGGTCAGTTAGTCCTAAATTGTGGGAAGAAACAAAGCCTGTTTTTTAATGCTCATTGGGAAGGTGCAAAGATGCTCCAGGACAAATACAATATTCCCATGGCACTAAGTTTAATTCAATGGGCTTTAGAATCGGAATGGGGCAAATCCGACCTAGCAAAAGAGAACAACTTTGGAGGAATAAAGTATAGCGGTAACTATGCGCACTTTGTAAGCAAGAAAGCCTTTTATTTTGCCTATTCTCGCA
>DATKVU010000094.1:0-1698 GCA_035529915.1 Clostridia bacterium | reverse complement strand
TCCAAGCGCACGAACAGACACCACTTCCTCAAAATCAATTAAGCCAAATCCTTGAGCATCCAAATCCCTCGGTCTATTTTCCTTATTCTCCTTCAGCCACTTTCCAAAATCCTCACTCATTCCTTTTCACCTGCCTGCTTTTTTAATAATTCTTGTTCTGCTTGGCATTCAGTGCAAGTAAACTTTTTGTTTTTTATTATCCAGCCGCTTATTTGAAGTGTTTCTAAGAGTTCTTTTAAGTCGTGGAAAACATAAAATTCAACATCTTCACTTCCAAAATATTCCTTGCATTTATCGCATTTTGCTATTAAAAAATTCCTTTTTTCAATCATTTCTTTTCACCTGCCTGCTTTTCAGCCTCCGAAAGCCTGCGCTCAACCTCTTTCTTGCCGAGGCATCCCTCTACAATTTCTTTAACAACATGAAAACTATAAAATGCTTGTTGTGCATCTCCATTTGAAAGAAAATCTAATGCTTTATCACCCCAAGCATTTTTTATCATCTCGTTAGCGGCCCATTCACCCAAAGCATGAATAGGTAATACTTCTGGATTAGGTTCTTTGCAGTAATTTTCTAATTCCTTAAAATGGCAACGAAAAGCATTCTTCTTCAACATTTCTTCAAATTCACTCATTCCTCACACGCCTCCAGCCTGCTGTTGCACTCCGCCACGATTGCAGAAACCTCACCCCGACACTGCGCCACCAGCGCATTCACATCACGCTGGCACAACAACGAAGCCTGATTAAAACCCAAAGCAAACCCGCCATCCCTCGCCTGATTCAAATCCAGCTCCAAACGCAAAGCCGACAACTCAGACGGCTCGACTTCAGCTTCATAAAAATACTGAATTAATGTTGCAGCAAAAAACATTCCAACTCCAAAACCCAAAACAATATATGCTATTTCAAACTTTTCCATCACTCAACCGCCTCCTTTTGTTTACAATCAATATAATAGTTAGATGGCTCTACAACAATTCTCCGTTCACAACCATTTTCATCCAAAAAATGCATTCCCCTATTTGTATCACTAAGATAAATCAAAAAAGTTGTCAAAATCTTATTTTCTCGCTCACGCTCCAACTGACAATCCGACTCAGTAAACTCTGGATGCAACACATCCACAACAAAAAGACCCAAAGCAAGGCCAGCAACAACACCTAAAAAAATAATACCCAAACGTTCCATGTTCCACTCGCCCATCACTCAACCGCCTCCTTTTGCTTCTCCAACATCTTACACTGCCACAACAAACCCTTTCTCATAACCAAACATTCTCCAAAAACAAAAAATGCGTGCAAGAGCAAAGGATAAACCGGAGGGAAAACCCCCTGCTCCTGCATACCGCAATCACTTGGCCTCCTCAGGCCCAACACCCTGCGAAGGAACCCTAACACGAATGCCACCAACACGCCGCCCTGAAAATTGGACATTTGGGTCAACATACAAAACAACCACATTACCAGGCCAAGACTCAATCTCAGCAGAACCACAAATCTCTTTTAGTGCATCTGCATTGATACGATTCAACGCAAGGCCCTTATCCAAGCCCTCGAAATAAACAACAGGCTTCTCCTTGGCATCTCCACCACGACCAAGTGTTTCAATCTTCACCTCCTTAATCTTCAACTTTTTTTCACCCTTCAGCTCATCAACCTTCAGGTAATCTCCAAAAAACTCATCTATGCTCGTCATA
>DATKVU010000093.1:0-1190 GCA_035529915.1 Clostridia bacterium | reverse complement strand
TGCATTTGTGTCGAGCGGAAAAGTAGTTTGACGAATGTTTACTCCCCGTTATACAGGCGGATTTCAGACATTGAGCAAAAACTGGCAGACAAAAAAAGATTGACCAAATAAATCAATCAAGTGTTTTACCCTTTTGCCCCTGTCCGCTTGTTGCGGCGGGGGCAGAGGGTTTATTGAAAGTGAGGTTTGAAAATGAAAGAACAACCAGAAGAAATTATGCTTTGTAAGCTTGAATGCGTGTTAATGCCACAAGGTGAAATTATCTGTAACGGAAAAACTATCGGCTGGTTTAAGGATATGGGTAAATATCTTGAGAAGGCCGAGCCAAAAGAAAAAGACTAAGTGTTTTATCTGTCCCGGCTTAGTTGAAAGTAAACTAAAACTATTATTGAAAGGGTAAAATGATGGAAGCAGTAAAGGACTTAAAAAAAAGCTGTGAAACCTGCCTGTATATGGCAACGCACGAAAAATGCGATGACTGCCTACACTCAAAAGAGGATTGGAAAAATTACCATTGGGGGAAAAGCCGAGAAATGCCACCTTTTAGATATTTGCATTATAAAGAGGGTAACTGGATGAAGCGTATTTATCAATTTGAGATTGACGGCAAACGCAATATCGTTATCGGTGGTCAGGGCGAAGCGGAGGTCAACACGAAAAACACACCCAAACACACCGCCAAACATCTACATTATGTAGCTGGACAATGTGGATACATGGTCGGTAATTTGACTAAAAAGAACGGAATCGCAACCCTAAGAGTCAATACTTCCGAAGGTAATTTTCGACTTGTTTGGGAAAACGACCAACTCCAGCGCGTTGAGCGATGGAACTATGATTATGACTATGATACCGACAAAGACAATTCTCGGCACATTAGTAACTTTTGGGACCGTCAAGAAATCGAAAACCTTGTTTTTAAGATGCAAGATTAAGTGAGTGTTTTACCCTTTTGCCCCTTGCCCTTGTTGGGCGGGGGCAGAGGGTTTAATTGAAAGTGAGGTATGAAAATGCACGAAGAAATAATAATATGTGATATTTGCGGAGAAGCTGCTATTTACAAAGCATTTGGCGGACCGGTTTTACGAAAAGCCAGTAAATATGGTCATGACATACCCGAAGCGGAAAACTATACTTATCGGTGCAAAAAACACCAAGATTTTCCGGTTCCAGTTTTTGGGAAATTATGG
>DATKVU010000092.1:0-1018 GCA_035529915.1 Clostridia bacterium | reverse complement strand
TCAAGAGCAACTAAAGTTTTTCCTGAGCTACCATCTCCGACAACATTATCAATTCTTCCTCTTGCCCATCCACCATCTTTTCCTCTGTTAGATAAAGCCAAGTTTAAACAAGTTGAACCAGTATTAATGAAATCAACTGGTCTTTCTTCTTTCTTTTCAACATTACGCTTTTTTCTTTCAGCCATACTGTCTAATCCTTTCAATTTTTAAAAGCCCTCCCAGGCACTATACAAGCTAACATCCAATTAGCATTACTTCCCAACTAAACTAAACTTCCGCTGAGGCCTACTCAGCTTTGTTTAAGATTATAATAATTGCCTGGGAGGGCACAAATTAATTTTTACTTTTTTGGGCATTTGCTATTTTTTCTCTTATTGCATTTTTCTTGCTGTCATCGTCTTCACTTTTATCTGATCGTTTCTGGCGCTTTGGCCTTTCTTCTTTCTTTGGCTTTTCTAGTTTTTCCTCAGGTGGATTCTTGCATTCTTCTGCCCACTTACAGTCATCGCAGTCTTGCCATTTGTTATATTCTTTTTGGAACTCTTCACAATTAGGAGTATCTGGATCAGGCTCAGGATCAGGTGTCTCTGGGTCTGGCTCAGTATCAGATTCTGGACTAGATGCTACATGTGATTTTGCTTCATCAAGATTCAAATTCAGAGTAGCAGCTTTGACTTGATTATATGTAGGGAATACAATTGCCTCTTTGAATTCAATGCGCCCTTTGTCAACTGCTTCTGTTAGAGGTAGTGGCTCTGAAAAGACTTGAACATTTGTGTACTTCGTCAACTTTCCTTTTCCAGACCGCTCAAAAGATATTGGTACGCCTGTTTCTGGGTCAGAGACATCAATATACACTCCTGTTTCCTCATTTGTAGACCTTGAAGTTATTTCCTCAACAAGACTTTTTGGTGCACTCCAGAGAAGAACTTCTTCTTTATCATCTGCTAAAAGGTCATTTATTATCACCCACCTTTTATCGTCAGGGTAGTAAGTTTTTGCAAGTTCAGGATTCTCA
>DATKVU010000091.1:0-1426 GCA_035529915.1 Clostridia bacterium | reverse complement strand
GCGATTAATGAATGGAATTTAACCAAAACAGTACAATTAATAGTTCAAGATTTTAAATCTTATTAACAATTAAAGAAAGGAAAGTATGAGAATCAAAAGTATTGAAATAAGCAATATCGGCATTGTCGGGCATGAATTAATCAAAATCAATAAAGCCTTGCTCCTTTTTTATGGGGATATCAAGCAAGGGAAAACAACGATTTTAAACTCGGTTAAACTCTGCTTTGGTGGGAGTTTTCCCCAGGATATTATCAAGCATGGGGAGAAAGAAGCTTTTGTCCATATTAAATTTGATGAGGGATCAATCCGGAGAGAGTTTTATATTGCCAAGGACGAAACCACAAAGGCCAGGGCAATACAGTTTGTTAATGGTGGCGGAGTTGAAAAAAAGCCAATCGAAGCAATTAAAAAGTTTTTAAATCCCTTCCTTCTTGACCAAAACCATCTATTCAATATGTCTGGACCTGATCGGGATAGATTTTTTATTGACCTTTTCGGGGTTGATACCTCTGGGTTGGATAAAGAATCGGCTACAGTAGAGCAAGAAGCCAAAGACCTGAGATCCGAAATTAAAGGTTTTGGTAAGATTGATCTTACTCCTGTTGTGAAACCAAATATGGCGTCATTGAAGCTTGAAAAGGCTAATATCGATGCTGATAACAATGTGATTAAGAAGAGGTATCAGGATGATTGTAAGGCAATCACTGATCATAACAATAAAGTTGCTACCCATGAGCTAAATATAGCCTCCGAGAAAAAGACAAAGGAAGGCAATGAAAAAGAAATTGCCCGGATAGATAAACAAATTTGGGATTTACAAAACCAGAAAAAACAGCTTATGAATCAAAATGATTCCGTTGTCGAATGGCTTAAAAAGAATCCCCCACTTAAGACCAAAGACAACCCTCCCGAACCCGAATACAAACCCACCGCAGAAGTAGATGAAAAAATCAGCCAGGCCAAAGCCGATGAAGTACGCTATGAGACTTATCTTGAGAGAGTGAAAAGAAGTGAAGAGAAAACTGAAAAAGAGAATGAATTAAAAACCAAAGCTGCCCGCCTTGCTGAAATCAAAAAGGCCAAGGTTGCCAAACTCGCCGAGATATCAGAGACTATCGATATCGACGGTTTATCTTTTGATGAAAACGGTAATTTTATTTATGACGACACAAGCGCCGGGATGCTCTCAACGTCGCAACTTATGACCCTTTCCAGTGAATTGAGCAAGCTTTATCCTGATAGCATGGGACTTGAATTGATTGATCGAGGGGAAAGCCTTGGGACCTCTATTTTTGAGTTCGTGAAAAAGGCCGAGAAGGAAGAAAAAACTATTTTAGCCGCGATTGTAGGAGTAAAACCGGCAGAAGTGCCGGAAAATGTGGGAGTGTTTGTCGTTAAAGGAGGATGCATAAAATAATCACCCAAT
>DATKVU010000090.1:0-1256 GCA_035529915.1 Clostridia bacterium | reverse complement strand
GTAATTAATTCCTTTACACTGCTCATGATTTCTATGCTGGCATAAAAAGGTAGTGCATGTCCACCTGTATGAACTTTGCCGCCATAGCCTGAGTAGTTTGCCCTTGTCTGGCTTACTACAATTAAAAGACTGCCCAAACGGTTTAACTCATTAATGAATTGCCGCAAATGTGAACTATTGATTTTTGCTTTTCCATCACCATAGCTGCCAGAAACTTCTTTGTTTTTACGACGTGCTTTTTTATCCTCTTGAAATTTATCCATTTCAGCATCACTGGACAAACCATCCATTGAATCTAAAACATAGATAAATGGTTTATTTTCTTTGCAGGCGTCGTCAAGATTGTCATAAAATTCTTCGATTGTTGTGGAAAATATTGGCAAATCATTTTTATCTTTTGCAGGTGGTCTTATTCTTTTAGCGACTGCTGTTCCAAAGAATTTTTTAATGTCCATTAAAGCACCATTCTCAACGTTATCATAAATAAGACGATGCTTTGCAAAGTTTGGATTCAGGACAGCTTCGGCAAAACAGGTTAAAGATAAAAAAGTTTTACCACTCTTTGTATCACCAACAAGCGAATAGTATAATCCTTTGGCGTACCCTCTATTTGGTCTATCGGTAAAAGCAAGATTTAATAAGGTACTGCCGGTGCTCACAAAATCTTTGCTTGTAAGTTCTGGTATCATTGTTTGCTTTAATACTTTTTTAATGTCAGCAGGTTTCACGGTTTCTCCTTTTGGGTCTTGAGTTCGGCGGTCAACTCTTGAATCCTTTCTATATTCTGATTGTGTGTCTGTATCCAAATTGCCTTCTCGCGTTTGAATGCCTCGTTCTCAATGCTTAACCGTCTCACTTTTTCACACGGACCATTTGTACGAATATCATCTTCTTCATAAGCAGATTGCCATTTGTCTCTGTCGGCGGTCAGGCGGTCGATTTCTTTGCAGGCTTCGAGTAGTCTAATTTCTGCCCCTGTCAACTCACTTCGCTTTTTGCCTGCAAGCCTGCTATACTCATTTGTTGTGTTAAACTCCGTAGGCTCAGGCTTTTTTTGGACTTCCTCTTTGGCTGTAGCCAGTAAAATACCCCACCATTGTTTTTGATATGCCTCGGTTTTAGCGTTAGCAAATTCGTACCCAGCAGCTTCGATACTTCCGTCTTCCGCCGGCCACAAAAAGTTCGCTTTTATTCTCTCGGCATCCCCCGGCTCAGGTTTAAGAAGTGGGCATAAAGACTTTTGGCAGTTACCCTCA
>DATKVU010000089.1:0-2543 GCA_035529915.1 Clostridia bacterium | reverse complement strand
CCGTGATTAGGTTTGGAGTTCATTCCTTGTCCTTGCCTAGTTCCTTTCGGACGGCCTTCTTTCTTTTGTAGCGTTGTTTTTACTTTGTTCATTTAGATCACCAATTATAATTACAGGCCCACCAGCCGGGCGTCAGTTTATCTTTTTTGTCTGCACAGTTATGACGCGATTTAAAATTAGCGCGTCTTTCTTTATCCTTGTGTTGCAGATAATCTTGATACCCCCTGGCGCCAAAACGCACAATTCCTTCTTTACCATTTTGACACGCCTTTACTACGTACTTATGCTTGTCCCCCTTGGGAGCACGTTGCGGCTTGTTGCAAGCCATCTCGCTTTTTTGATAACGCTTGGCAGCACTGGCGGCTTGTTTTCGTTTGTCTGCCATTAGAAATTAAAGATATTAAAAGAAGAATCCTGAGAGGAAAATGGATCAGTTTTCTTTTCAGCTTCTCCAAATAATGAAAAATAATCAGGCTTTTCTTCTGTTGCTGTTGTTTTGGGCTTGTCTCCAAAAAAGGATTCAAGTGAACTGATCGCAGCAAAAGGATCTGATGTATCTATATTAAGTCCTAGCTTACTTTTATCTTTACCCAATGTTCCTGACATCAGTTGTTTATCTTCTTCAGATGCATCCGGCATGAATTCTTTATAAAACTCTTCTTCTGTGCCGCCATAACCAGATGTTTTAAATAAACCATACAGAGCAGTTTCTTTGCCAGTGCTTTTGGCAACGTCGTCAGTTGCTCTTTGTATGTAATCAATGCCTAAATTCTTTTGTGTTGGTGTTTTTTTCTGTTCATTTAATTTTTTAATAGAAGTCCTAATCTCTTCAGCAGGTGCAGTTCTTGTCGTCTCCAGGATTAAATTCCTTACCTCTTCGACTGTTTTATTTGTGCCGTCAATTCCGTATTGCTTAAGTGTTTGATCCCAGGCCTCCGGAGTTTTTAATGGGTCAATTGATTTTGTTAGCTGATCAGCAAGTTGATCAGGTGTCATGAAACTTAAGAAAGCTTCTTCTCCATATTCTTCTCGTACTGACGAAAGATAAGGGTTTAAATCATTTACAACATAAGCGTATAAGTCTGCACTTGTAGGTTCACTAGTTAATTGACTTAAAAACGCATCTGTTTTTCCTTCTGCTAATTGTTTTAATCTGTTAGATAGTGTTTGAGTTTGAAGGATGTTTTGCTCTCCTTCCTTGACATCCATGTAACTAATAAACTCCGACATCGACTTGGAGCTATCAAAACGCGGTTTTAAATAACCGTCTACAAATTGTTTCGCAAAGTTTTCCTCAACCTTGTGTATCTGTTTAGCATCTTCTGGGTTTGTAATTTCTTTTAAGTTTGAATACCTGTTTGCTAGTTCTTCGTCAAACCACTTTTGCCAGTTGTAGGTCATGCTGTTGCCTTGTCCCAGCATGGATTGCACACCTTTTTCTAAACTCTTTGCGGCTGCACCTTGACCACTCATTGCAAGGTAGCCACCAATGCCAGAATCAGCCAGCAAAGAATCAGAAAGATTTGATTTAAAGTTTATAACCTCATCAAAACCTTTGAGATTGCTGAGATATTTAGTATTGCTTTCTTTTGTAAGATTTTTATTTACTTCGCGTACTGTTTTAGCAAGAACATCTTGAACTAAGTAGTTAAATTTCTTTTGATTTTCTTCATTAACTAAAGTTTCAATGTTTATATCAATAACAGATCTATCACCGGTTTTGTTCCCTACACCAAACAACAGATCTTTGTAATATTGTTTCTCTGCGTCAGTAAGGCCTGGGGGAGGCTGGGGTTCTTTTTGCTGAGGTGAAGGCTGCTGTGGTGAAGGCTGCTGTGGTGAAGGCTGCTGTGGTGCTGGTTGCTGTACTGTTGGTTGCTGTGGTGCAGGCTTAGGTTCTGGCTTAGGTGCTGGCTTATCTTTAGTGATTGAATCACTTATTTTGATACCTAAATCTTTCGCTGCGTTCTGTACACCACGTGAAATTCCTAGCTTTTCTTTAATCTGCTCAAGTTCTTTGGCGCTTAAAGTACCGCCAACTTTACCTAGTTCTCTGTCAAGTTTTTTATTGGTGTTTTTTTTCGACATGCAAACCTATCTACGCTTGGGAAAACTTTTAGGATGCAAACAAAAACTCAGATAATTCAATAACTTCTGTCTTCATCCAGTCTTTTATTCTACTCAATTTTTCTTCGGAAAAAAAGTTTTGCTTTTTGTACCACGATTCCATTTCAGTGCTTGCTTTATCTTGATTACATCGCCGACAACAAGGAACTAGATTGTGACGGAAAGAAAAGCCAGATTTAAAACGTGGAATAATGTGATCAAGGCTTGTTGCTGAACATCCACAATAACAACACGTATAGTCCCATGCTTTGTATATATCGTCTCTAAATCTTTTTTTTGCTAGTTTTGGAGTTAATTCAACGAGAAGGGCAAGGGGTTCGTGCTCACTCGCAAACATGCTCTTCGGTGCTGTTGCTTTATTTTAAGAGTACCTAGTCGGCATCGAATCTAAAGGTTTGGTTAAACCCCTTGACATG
>DATKVU010000088.1:0-37227 GCA_035529915.1 Clostridia bacterium | reverse complement strand
TGGGCTTTGCCGAAGGCAATAATATCGGCATCAAATATGCGCTTAAAAATGGAGCGGATTTTGTTTGTTTGCTTAACAATGATACCCGAGTTAAGGCGGATTTTTTACTTCAATTGATTGAAGTGGCGGAAAAAGAGGAAGCTGGCATTGTTGGCGGCAAAATTTATTTTGAAAAAGGTTACGAATTTCATAAAGAGCGGTATAAAAAGAAGGATTTGGGGAAAGTAATTTGGTATGCTGGGGGAAAGATTGATTGGCAGAATGTTTATGCTTCTCATCGGGGAGTGGACGAGGTTGATGAGAACCAGTATGATAAGGTGCAAGAAACAGAGTATGTTAATGGTTGTTTGATGTTGGTGAAAAGCGAAGTTTTTAAAAAAGTGGGACTGCTTGACCCTAAATATTTTTTATATTTTGAGGAAAATGATTTTTGCCAGCGGGCTAAAAAGGCGGGTTTTAAACTTTACTATGGCCCAAAAGCAGTTATTTGGCACCTTAATGCCGGTTCATCCGGCCCTGGCTCGGCTCTCCATGATTATTTTTTAACTCGAAATCGATTGCTTTTTGGGATGCGCTGGGCCCCACTAAAATCAAAGATTGCTTTAATAAAAGAAAGTGTTAAGATTTTGATTTCTGGTCGAGAGTGGCAAAAAACAGCGATCAGAGATTTTTATTTAAGAAACTTGGGCAAAGGAAGTTGGGGGAAGAAGAATGGATGAGAAAAATACACAAAAAAAGATCAAGCTGTCGGTAATTATTTTGACCAAGAATGAAGAAGAGGTTATTGCTGACTGTTTGGAGTCGGTTAAATGGGCAGATGAAATTGTCATCGTTGATAACCAGTCAACGGACAAGACCTTAAAGATTGTTGGAAAACAGGGAATTAAAAATATTGTTGAGTCTAAAGGCAATTCATTTGCTGACCACCGCAACTTAGGCGTCCAGGCGGCCAGGGGGGAATGGTTACTCTATGTTGATGCGGATGAAAGAGTGACACCAGTCTTAAGAAAGGAAATCAATACTTTGATTAGTCAAGAAAATAACCGCTTTTCTGCTTATGCGATTCCCCGGAGGAATATTCGCTTAACTAAAGAGCTTCATTGGGGTGGTTGGTGGCCGGATTACGTTTTGCGTTTGATGAGAAAAGAAAAACTTGAAAGTTGGGAAGGGGAACTTCATGAGCAGCCAAAAATTGACGGCCAAATAGGCTATCTTAAGGAGGCTTTGGTTCATTTTAGCCATCGGGGCAGTTTTAAGCACAAGCTGCAAAATACGATTAACTGGTCGGAAGTTGAGGCCCAAAAGCTTTTCGATGCCGGGCATCCACCGATGAACATTCGGAGATTTTTGTCAGCGATGGCAAGAGAGTTTTATCAACGGATGATTAGAGCTCAGGCTTTTCGGGATGGCACCGAAGGAATAATTGAAGCCATTTATCAAATTTTCAGCGTTTTTATTACTTATGCCCGGCTTTGGGAGATGCAGCAAAAGACGAAAAAATGAAGGCAGGAATTTTTGATCCTTATCTTGATACTCTTGGTGGAGGAGAGCGATATTGTTTGAGTTTGGCGGAAATATTGCTTGAGAAAAATTGGCAAGTTGACCTTTTTTGGAGAGACAAAGCAATAAAGAAAAAATTAATTGAGAGGTTTGGTTTGAAGCTTGAGAAAGTAAATTTTGTTAACTATTCTCCAGCAAAACTTACTCCTTTCCAAAGAAAGAGTTTTGAGGAGCAATATCATCTTTTGTTCTACATTTCTGACGGTAGCCTTCCTTTTATGTTTGGAAAAAGAAATTTTTTACATTTTCAAGTTCCTTTTAAAAACATATCAAAGAAGGGCATTATAGGTTTTTTAAAGCTTAAGAGGATTGAAAAAATTATTTGCAATTCTTTTTTTACCAAAAAAGTTATTGACCAAAATCTAGGCACAGATTCGGTCGTAGTTTATCCTCCGGTTGACATTGATTTAATAAAGCCTTTGAAAAAGGAGAACTTGATTCTCTGCGTTGGCCGCTTTTCCCAGCTGCTTCAAAACAAAAGACAAGATGTTTTAGTGGAGGCTTTTAAAAAGATGATTAATTCAGGCGCGGCCAATAATTGGCGCTTAACTTTAGCTGGCGGAAGTGAAATTGGCGGCAAAGAATTTGTCAGCCAGCTCAAAAAGATGGCCGGAGGCTACCCAATAGAAATAATTGAAAATCCGCCGCTAGAGAGGCTTCTTAAGCTTTATGGAAAGGCTAAGATTTATTGGGGAGCAGCCGGATTTGGGATTGATGAGGAAAAAGAGCCGGAAAAGGTTGAACATTTTGGAATTTCTACGGTTGAAGCAATGGCCGCTGGTTGTGTAGTGGTAGTTCAGGCTAAAGGAGGCCAGAAAGAAATTGTCGAAAACCGAAAAAATGGTTTTCTTTGGAAGACTGAAAAAGAAATAATTTCTCTTACTTCTCGTTTACTCAAAGAAACAAAACTGATGCAGCAAATCAGTCAAAGTGCTATGCTAAGAAGTAAGACTTTTACCAAGAAAAGATTTGGCGAAGAAATTTGCCGCCTAATAGATAATGAAAACTGACAAAAAAGTTTTTAGTCTCTTTCGGCAACTTTGGTTAGTCTTGATTTTGGGAATCTTGCTAAGACTAGTTTTAATGCCAATTACACTCCACCCCGATTTGCTGGGACATTCTTTTAGCGCTTATTTTTTTGCCTACGAAGGGAAGCTTAATCTTTACGATACCTTGGCCAATCTTCCACCAGACTATCCTTTGGTAAAAAATTTTGGCGTCAGCGATATTTTTATTTACCCCCCTCTGACCTACTACACCTTGGGAATTTTTAGGGTTTTGGTAAAGCCCTTTGCCGACCCCAAGCTAATTCCCTGGCTGATGGAAAACCTGGATCAGCTGCATTCTTATCCAGGGTTATTTTTGCATCTTTTTCTCTTTAAAGTTCCTTACTTATTTTTTGATATTGGCGCGGCATTTTTACTGGCGGGGCTTTTTGACGACCCGAAAAAAAAGAAACTCGCCTTTAGC
The DNA here is from genome assembly GCA_035529915.1 of Clostridia bacterium. Lineage (GTDB taxonomy): Bacteria > Patescibacteriota > Microgenomatia > UM-FILTER-40-11 > UM-FILTER-40-11 > DATKVU01. The sequence goes on along the minus strand of DATKVU010000088.1, from coordinate 34,197 downwards.
CTCTGGATGTTTAATCCGGTAACCATTTACGCCACTTTTATGATTGGCCAGCTGGACCTGCTGCCGTCTTTCTTTACCCTTTTGGCGGCTTACTTTTTCAAGAAAGAAAGATTTTCCTGGGCGGCATTTTCTGTTGGGGTAGCCGCTTCCTATAAAATGTACCCTTTGTTTTTGCTCTTTCCCCTGGCTTTCCTAAGCAGTGAGAAGTTTTGGGAAAGAGCCAAAAATCTCGCGCTCGGCTTTGTTCCCTTTTTATTTTTCATTACTCCTTTCTTGGGTTCATCTGCTTTTAGGGCTCAAGTTTTTTCGCCCAAAAGCCAAAAAATGCTTTATATGGGCTGGCCCCTATCTGGTGCCGAAGTGATTTATCCTTTTGTTTTCGGCTTAATTGTAATTTATTTTTTAGCTTACTATTCAAAAAAGAAAACCGACCTGTCGGCTTACTTTTTATCAATTTTACTTTTGACCTTTGGCGTTACTCATTTCCACCCCCAGTGGTTTTTGTGGGTAACGCCTTTTTTGATTTGGGAATTAGTGAAAAATAATTTTAAAAACTGGCTTTTGGCTCTAACCATCTTTGTTTCCTGGCTGGCCTTGACCTTAATGTTTGAACCCTCTCTTTCATTTGGTCTTTTCAATCCGCTTTGGCCCCAACTGGAAAAAGCGACTGGCCTTTCGGAGCTAGTTAAGCGCTACACTGATGTCTTCCAATTCAAGAGTTTGATAAGAAGTGTTTTTGCCGGCGCCTCTTTCTTTTTTATCGTTAAGCTTCTTGCCGGTAAAGTGAAACAGGCAGATGCGATTTAAAAATTTGTTTATCAAATTTTGGCCCATCTTATTTGTTTTTTTGGTTTGGTTTTTCTTGTTTAAGCACTTTTTCCTGAATGCTTTGCTGCCGATTCCTGCCGATATTATTACCGGAGTTTATTATCCCTGGCTTGACTATAAATGGGGGTTTCCAACCGGCGTACCGGTAAAAAACCCCTTAATTTCCGATATTCCTTCTTTGCTTTATCCCTGGCGCTTACTGGTTATCGACCAGTTTCGTCTTCTTCGCTGGCCCCTTTGGAACCCTTATTATTTTGGGGGAATGCCCTTGCTAGCCAATTTCCAATCTGCTGCTTTTTCCTATGTCAATCTGCTTTTCCTATTTTTGCCTCAAGCCTTGGCCTGGTCTTGGGGGGTAACCCTTTCCCCGCTTTTAACAATGATGGCTCTTTTTTGGTTTCTGCGCTACAAAAAGCTGGGACGTCTTCCTTCTTTGTTAGGGGCAATCGTTTTTTCCCTGTCTGGCTTTCAAATTGCCTGGTTAGAGTATAACGTTCATGGACATACGGCGCTTTTTTTACCGCTTTTGCTTTTGTTTATCGACAAAATTTTAGGTGATAAAAAGAAGCTATTTCTTTTTGGTTTCCCATTTTTGGTTGCTTGGCAGATTTTTGCCGGTTACCTGCCGATAGTGATTTATTCTTACATAATTTCTGCTTTTTATATCCTCTTTTTTTATTTGCTTCCTTGGCTAAAAAAGAAGTCTTTTGATTGGAAGAAAATATTACTGTTGGCCATTTTTTGGTTTTGGGGAATTGCCTTTTCTTCAATCCAGCTTTTGCCGGGATTTGAATTGGCCCAAAACTCAATTCGCAAGATTGACCCAACAGTTGCCGCCAGCCAGGCTTCCTATCTAGCGGCGATAAATTTGGTTACCGCTCTTGCTCCAGACTTTTTCGGCAATCCTGCCACCGGCAACTATTTCGGAAAAGCTTTTTATGACAACTTTTATTTTTTTGCCGGGACCGGCACCCTTGTTTTGGTTTTTTTCTCTTTGTTTTTTGTCAAGAAGAATAAAAACATTTCTTTTTGGGGGGCAATGCTTATTTTATCGGCTATTTTTGTTTTTAAAAACCCTTTGGGCCTGATTTTGGAAAAAATATTTTTTTTGTCAGGAGGAGTTGCCGCCCGAGCCCTTTTTATTACTGACTTTTCTTTGGCTTTACTGGCTGCGTGGGGGTTGGAAACAATTCTTAAAGTGTCCAAGGCAAAGAAACTCTTTTTTTCATTATTGGCGGTCTTGGTCTTTTTTGGAATTGCTTTTAAGCTGTCAACCAGCATTCAAAATCCAATATTCCGGGCGGTAGCCAAAAGGAATTTAGTTTTACCCTTGGCCATATTTTCAGGGTCAGGCTTTTGTTTAGTTTTGCTGACGGTTAAAAAATTTAAAAGATTAAAATCTGTTTTTGCTTTTGTCTTCCTTTTGTTAACTGTTGCCCAACTGCTTTATTCATCTCAAAAATACCTGCCTTTTTCGAAGAAAGAACTGCTTTTCCCGACCACTCCAATTTTGGAGTTTTTACTTGACCAGAAGGCAAAGGTAAATGAGCCTTTTAGGGTTGAACTAGGAGAAGTGATCCCTCAAAATTTTTTAATGCCTTATGGCTTGCAAACTGTTTCTGGTTATGATGCCCTTCTTCCCAAAAAAACAGGGGAATTTCTTTCTTTAAGCCAAACAGGGGAGATTAAGGATAAAATTTCCCGAGTCCAGCTGATAAGCAATTATAATTCGCCCTTATATTCTCTTTTAAACGTCAGGTATCTCTTGGCGAAAAAAACCGATTCTCGAGGGTTTTTTTCTCCTTCAGGCAGCCCGCCTCTTAATTTTACTGACCCCCGCTATAAAGCAGTTTTTGAGGATAAAACGGTGGTTGTCTTCGAGGATAAAATTTCACTCCCGCGGGCCCTTTGGGTTTATGATTATAAAGTTGCCCAGGACCCCAAAGACCTAACGGGCCTTTTAAAATCCGCTGACCTTTCACAGAAGGTAATTTTAGAAGAAAAACCCAATTTCACTCCTTCGGCGGAAAAGCCAAAAATTAATCTCATCCAGTGGCAGGAGTATTTTCCCAATAAAGTCGCCTTTATTGCTGAATCAGACCAACCGGGGTTAGTCTTTCTCTCTGACAATCTTTATCCTGGGTGGACTGCCTTTGTTGATGGTCAAAATACAGAGATTCTCCGGGCCAACTATACCTTTAGGGCCATCAGTCTTACCAAAGGCAGACACCTGGTTGTTTTTAAATATCAACCCAAAAGCTTTTGGTGGGGATTAAGAATTTCAATAATTTCTTTTCTGGTATTTGGAATTTTTCTTTTGGGGAAGAATTTTCTGTTCAAAAGGGGGTATCTTGAAGATTTTGAATAAATATTTAAGAAAAATATTTTTTGAAAACTGGCCTTTTTGGTTGCTTTTATTTTTGGTGGGGAGTTTTTTGTGGAAGTTTATTTTCAAAGGCCTTATTCCGATTCCTGCCGATATTACGGTCGGGATGTATTTCCCTTGGCTGGACTACAAATGGGGCTTTGAAGTCGGGGTTCCGGTGAAAAATCATATGCTTTCGGATGTAGTTTCGGTTATCTATCCGATTAAGGTTTTGATAATGGAGTTTTGGAAAGAAGGCTTTGTGCCCTTATGGAATCCTTATATGTTTGGCGGCTACCCGCTTTTGGCCAATATTCAAATGGCCCCTTTTAATTTGACTAATCTTTTGTATTTGTTTTTGAGCAACTCGTTGGCTTGGGGGATTCACGTCTCACTTCAACTCTTAATTTCTTCATTTTTCACCTATCTTTTTCTCCGTTATCTGAAACTGGGAAAACTTGCCAGTATTTTGGGGGCAATGATTTACGCTTTTTCCGGTTTTAGCCTGATTTGGTGGGAATGGGATGCTCATTCTTGTACTGTGGCCTTTTTACCCCTGATTCTTTTTTTTACGGGAAAATATTTTGATAAAGGAAAACTTATTGATGGACTGCTTTTGAGCCTGGCATTGGCTTGGCAGATTTTTTCCGGTTACCCCCAGGCCCTTTTATACGAATTTTTTGTTTTAGCGATATTTGTTCTGTTAACAAAGAAATTGATTCTTAAAAGAGCAATTTTTTGGCTTTTTTTCCTAGCAATGGGAGTTGGTTTAGCTAGTGTTCAACTTCTTCCAACGGCAGAACTTATGTCCATATCGCAAAGAAAAGTGGAGGCTTTGGATTCGGAATCTGCCTTTCTTTCCTGGCAAAACCTGATTGCCTTTTTTGCCCCTGACTACTTCGGCAATGATGCAACCCAAAACTTCTGGGGTAAAGGTAGTTACACCAATAATGTTGCCTACAGCGGGGTAGTAGCAATAATTCTGGCGGGAATTGCTTTTATGGAAATTAAAAAAAAGGGGAAAGAGACCATTTTTTTCGTCTTGATTTTAATTTTTTCATTAATGTTTGCCTTTTCTACCCCTTTATCGCGGTTTATCAAAAATCTCAATTTTCTTGGGCTTAATGCTGCTTCGGGGACGCGCTCGCTTTTTCTTTGTAATTTTGCCTTTGCTGGACTGGCATCTTTGGGATTTGACGCATTGACCAAAAAAAGGGAGGCTAAGCATATTCGCGCCCTTTATTTACCCCTGATTGTTACTACTGCACTGTTCCTGGGTACCTTTTTGTCTTACAACACCGTTAAAAGCGTTAATCTTGATAGCCCTGCTGGCCAGGCTTTTCTGGATACGGTTACTAAAAATCTTAAGACAGGGTTTAGGAACTTGATTTTACCTTTAGGATTGGTATTTGGTTTTGGCGTTTTTCTAGTACTTGCAAAAGGTAAAACAAAACTGTTGAAGACTTTGAGCCTTGTCGGAATATTCTTAATTACAGTTTTTGAATTATTCCGTTTTGGGTGGAAATATACTCCTTTTTCCCGACCCGATTTAATTTTCCCCTCAACTCCGGTTATTGAATTTTTGAAAAACCAGCCAGGGATTTTTAGGGTTGATGGCGGGGACGCTATCCCGATGAATATGCTTTTGCCTTATAAAATTGAATCTTTATCTGGGTATGATGCCGTTTACCCCTTAAAGGTTTCGAAATACATTGCTGCCATTAACAGTGGTAATACCAAAAAGCCTCAGGGAAGGTACGGAAAAATTGACAATTACCAAAGCCGTCTTATCGATATTAGCAATGTTTGCTATTTGTTGGCTGTAAAAAGGGATAAAATTGAAAAAGCTGATCCCGGCGGCAGGGTAGGCTGGACTTTCAGAAAAGAAAATCTGGCGCCTGTTTTTGAAGACCGCTCCGTCCAAGTACTTCAAAATCTTAATTGTCTCCCTCGGGCTTTTTTGGTTGGAGATTATGAAGTCATTACTGAAGAACAGCAAATTATTGACCGGTTGAACAGCCAGGACTTTAATTACCGGGAAAAAATAATTATTGAAAAAGAGCCGGAAATGATTATCGGCGGTAAAAATACTAATATAAATGGTTCAGTGGAGTGGAGAGTTAACCGATCGGGGAAAGAAGTTTTATTTGTCAAAACTAGTTTTCCTTCACTGCTTTTTGTTTCCAATACTTATTATCCCGGCTGGAAAGCCTTTATCGACGGAAAAGAAACGGAAATTTTAAGAGCAGATTTTGTTTTCAGAGCGGTGGTTGTTCCCGAGGGAACCCACAAAGTCTCTTTTATTTACGCTCCACAATCATTTAAAATTGGAGTGTCTATTAGCTTGTTGATATTATTATTTTTATTATTACTAGTAATTTATAAATTTATTATTAAATTCTTAAAAAATGCTGAATCAAGCCGCTGAGCTACACGCTCACGTTCCTCCAAACTACTATGAGGAAAGTATTAAGAAAAATATTTTTCAGAGGTTTTGGCATTTACGGAGATTTAAAAATGTTTGTGAAATAATTTCTCCGGTTAAGGGGCAGGTACTGGATGTTGGTTGTGCCGATGGCACTTTTTCCGAAGTAATTTTTAAAAGAACCCAGGCCCAAAAGCTTATCGGAGTTGATGTTCTGAAAAAATCAGTTGGTTATGCCTCCAAAAGATTTAAAAAAAATCCCCAAATGGAGTTCCTTGTCGCCGATGCCGAGGACTTGCCTTTTAAAAACAATCAGTTTGAGGCGATTTTTTGTCTTGAAACCCTGGAGCATATTTTGGAACCCCGAAAAGCCCTTTCGGAAATGAAAAGAGTTTTAAAGCCTGGCGGTTATCTAGTTTTTCTGGTTCCCACTGACAGCCCTCTTTTTAGGGTTCTGTGGTGGATAGTTTTACAAACCTGGGGAAAGCATTGGCAGGAAACCCATGTTAACAGTTTTAACGAAACAAAAAGCCTCGTCAAAACTCTAAACGCGATTGGATTAAAAGTGAAGGAGGATAGAAAATTTCTTTTAAATATGCTGGAGATGGTCAAAGCAGTTAAAACATAGTTAAATTGCCCCTTTTCAAAAGCCTTATTAATGGGTTATACTCCCTTTTATGAATAAAAAAACCAAAAAAGTCGCTGAGGAAAAGATTGAACCAGTTTTGACAGAAGAAGTATCGATTACCACTGTTTCGAAAAGCATCTCTCCGGTTTCCAGAAAGAACAAAAATCTTTTCATCGTTGTTGCCTTAACTATTGTTATTGTCGGACTTTTAGGCTATCTTTTTCGAGACAAATTCCTAGCGGGGATTGTTAACGGCAGGCCGATTTTCCGGACTGAACTGAATCAAAGATTAAGTCAATCATATGGTAAAGAAACCCTGGAGAACATGATTATTGAAAAGTTGATTAGGGAAGAGGCGCGAAAAAACAACATTACTGTCAGTGATAAGGAAGTTGAGGATGAAATTGCGAAGTTAAGCCAAAGCCTAGGAGAAGGGACCAAACTGGAGGATGTCTTGGCTCAACAGAGAGTTTCCATGAAAGATTTTAGAAACCAAATCACCATCAGGCTTGAGGTTAACAAGCTTCTGGACAAAGAAACTGAAGTTACCGATGAAGAAATTGACACTTTCATTAAGGACAACGGCGATATGCTAACCGCCACTGAGGAAGCGGAAAAAAGACAAGAAGCCCAAGGAATAATTAAAGAACAAAAACTTAACGAAAGAATCCAAAGCTGGGTCTCTGAACTCCTGGCCAAAGCCAAAATTAACCGTTTTCTAAAGTAATTCCGCTAATTCTTGTGATAGAATTGCTTTATGGGCGTTTCTTTGGTTATTACTTCTTGGAACAGCAAAGAACTTCTGAAAAAGAACCTGCCAGGGGTTTTAGCGGCCTTTGAAAACCGGAACAATAAAATTAAGGAAATCATTGTTGTTGACGACTTTTCTTCTGACGGGTCAGTTGCCTTTCTCAAAGAAAGCTATCCTCAAGTGAAGGTGGTTGAACACCGGCGCAATTTTGGTTATGGGGCAACCTGCAACAGCGGAGTAAAAAATGCTGCAGGGGAGCTGGTGGCAATTCTCAATGCCGATGTTGTCCCCAGCAAAAATTTTTTGGTTTCCGCCTTGCCTCATTTTGATGATAACCAAGTTTTTTCTGTCACTTTTAACGAGGGCAAGTTTGGTCCGGGAAAACTGGTTTGGAAAGACGGCTTTTTGGAGATTCAGCCTACCAGTATTTCTCAAAGGACAGTCTCGACCGACTGGCCCAACGGTGGCAGCTCGGTTTTTAGAAAGTCTTTCTGGTTAAAACTCGGGGGGATGGACGCTCTTTTCCTGCCCTTTTATTTTGAAGACGTTGATTTGGGATTAAGGGCGAGGAAAGCGGGATATAAATGTCTTTGGGAGCCAGCGTCCAAGGTGGTTCACGAACATCAAGCGACCATTAATCCGCAAAAATTTGCCGACTACAAACATAAAAAAAATATCAGTCTGATTAAAGAGCGTAACTTCCTGCTTTTGACCTGGAAAAATTTAACCCGTCCCTCGGAATTTTTAAATCACCTAAGGGGTTTGTTAAAAAGAGTTTTTTCTCACCCTGGTTATTTAAAAGTCGTGTCTTCGGCATCTTTAAGAAAAATAAGATCCGGTTTTGGTCATGAGTAGCTTCAGGATTAGGCTATCCGTTTTAACCGCATTTTTCTTAAGATTGATGATTGCTCCCTGGGGACGTCACAGTGATTGTGATAACTTCTTTTATTGGTCTAAGTATCTTTGGGAGAAAAAGGATTTTTTAGGATTTTTAGGAAAAGCGGTTCCCAATGCCATGCCTGCCATTTACCCGCCGATTTTTTATTATTTAATCTTTTTGTGGCGGGGACTTTATGAATTGCTTGGCCAAATACTTTGGCAGCTTAATCTTAAAGTTTCCATTTTTCCTTCGAATTTAATAATTTGGTATCAAAGTTACCAGGCAGCCGTAGCCTTTAACAAGCTTCCGGCGATTATTTGCGATTTTGCTTGCGCCTTTTTAATTTACAATATCTCTCGTTTAATTGGTGCCAAAGAAAAATTGGCTGCAGTCGTCGCTATGCTTTTCCTTTTTTTGCCCCCCTTTTGGTATAACAGCGCTCATTGGGGGCAAATCGACAGTCTTTATTCTTTTCCTATCCTCTTGGCCTTTTATTTTGTTCTGAAAAACAATTTTTTGCTCGGAACTTTCTCTCTTGCCTTTTCTGCTTTAATTAAACCGACGGGACTTTTTGTCCTGCCCGCTTTTTTAATTTATTCATTCCGAAAAAAGAAAATGGTTGACTTACTCATCGGGCTTATCTTTTTCTTGCTCCTGGCATTTATTTTATATTTTCCTTTTCAGCCCCTTAACACTTTGCCGTGGGCAATTAATTTTTATTTGGACAGCTTCCGGGGAGAGACTAACTATTTTGTCTCCAACGCTTTTAATCTTTGGTCATTTTTATTTGGCTTTGACCAAAGGTCACCTGATGTTTTATTTGCCGGATTTCCCCTGTCGCTTTGGGGATTTGCCCTTTTTTCTTTTTTCGGGGGAATTGTTTCCCTCAGGCAATGGCAAAATTTTACCAAAAAAAGCTTAATTTATGCCGCGGCTCTTTTAAGTTTCGCCTCATTTCTCTTTTTGCCTCGGATACACGAGCGGTATTTTTATACGGCGGCGCTTTTTTTGGCCATTTTGGCGAGTTTAAATAAAAAAATGCTTTATCTCTTTATTGTCCTTTCCGTGATTCATCAGATTAATCTGTATCACTTTTGGTGGTCACCAAAAATCCCCTTTTTGATTACCTTATTTTCCAACCTAACAGTCCTGCGCCTGGTGATATTTCTTAATCTGGCAATTTTTGTTAAACTGTGGGTAGGCTATGTTAAACACGAAACTGCTTAAATTTGCCTCCCGCTATCTTTGGCTTTTAATTTTGATTGCTTTCTTTTTTATTTATTCCTATAAGTTAACCAAAGTCCCTCCGGGAATTAATTTTGATGAAGCCTCAATTGGTTACAATGCCTGCTTAATCTCGGACAATCTCCATGATGAAAATGGTCGATTTTTGCCGGTGTTTATTTTAACCCTGGACGGAAAAGACTGGAAACAGCCGGTCAATGTTTATTTCGCCGCCTTGCTTTTCAGACTTTTTGGCAAATCATATTTTAATTTACGCCTAGTAAGCGTGATTTATGCCGTTGTCAGTGGCTTTTTGTTTTATAAACTCTTAAGGCTGTTTTTTCCGAACACCTTAAGCCTGGCCGGCTTGGTTTTGTTTTTAACCGCCCCCTCAATGATGATTCAAAGTCATCTAGTTTTGGAAAATATGGCCCTTCTGCCGTTCTTCCTTGTTTGGTTATATTTTCTCCTTTCGTATTCTTTGGCGCCTGAACCCTGGAAGACTCTTGTCTCCGGTGTCTTTCTCGGCATTTCCTTTTATTCTTATAAGGGGATGAGAGCAATGGTGCCAGTTTATCTGGCCTTATCTGTTTTATATTTAGCCTTTTTAAATCTTTGGCCCTTAAGAAACGACTTTAAAAAGCTTAAATTTTCCAGTCTCAAACCTTTTTTTAAAAAATCTTTTTCAAATTTAAAACCTCTGCTTATATTTTTAATAGGGATTACCCCCTTTTTGTTACCAATAAACTGGTTGAACACCCGCTACGCCAGGGCGGTCTATGACCCTCAAACCATTATTAGCCCCTCTTTATTTGAATCTTCCTTGGTTTATTTTGGCAATTTTGACCTTTCTTTTTTGTTTGCCAAAGGGGACACGATGCTCACTCACTCTACCGGTCGCAACGGCATTTTTTTGGCACCGACATTTTTCCTTTTTTTCTTTGGGCTTTTCCAGTTGGCCAAAGAAAAAAAACCGCAATACTATTTTATTCTTTTAACTCTTGCTTTAACTCCAATTTTGCTTATTAAGGTCGGCTCTGTTTACCGGGCTAGCCGGTTGATGATGTATATCCCTTTGTTTACTCTCATTTTCACCTTGGGCATAAAAAAAATTGTTGAGTATAAAATGTTGGTTCTCAGATGGGTGGCTTTAGCCTTGGTGGTTATTGCCGTTTCCGTCACTTACGTTGATTTTCTTAACCAATACTTCGGTCCCTACCCCAAAAGAATCAGTCAGGATTTTTCCCCCAGTTTTGATGATTCCTTTAAAAAGCTGGCGGAATACACCAAGATAACAGGCAAAACTCCCTACATTGAGTATGATGATTACAGTCGGCACAAATCGGATATGCAATTTTTCCGGGAAATTTATTTTCCCAACCAAGATGTGAAGATGTGGCCCCGAAATTTGGATGTTTTCCCAGAAAACGGCCTGGTTTTAACCTCAATCAGAGGTAGCAAAGAGATTATTAATTTCAGTGAAACTCCCAGCATTGAGTCAGGTCAAAGAACCTTTTTTGTTGTTGGAAAAGAAAATTAATGTCAATTTCATTCATTATCATCAGTTTTAACACTAAAAAACTCCTGGAAAAGTGCCTGGAAAGCATTAAAAACCAAAGTAGAGGAGGAGAAATTCAGGGAGAAATAATCGTCGTTGACAACGGTTCGCAAGACGGGTCAGCGCAGGCAATCAAAAAACTGCCAAGCAAACAGTTTGCGGATTGCGGGCTGACAGTCCATTTGATTGAAAACAAAGAAAATCTTGGTTTTGCCAAGGCAGTCAACCAGGCAATCAAAAAAGCCAAGAGTGACAATCTTTTACTTCTTAATTCAGACACTCAACTGACAAAAAATTCTCTTCAAAATCTTTTGGAGTTTGAGGAAAAAGTCCGTCCGTCGCTGTTAGGAAGTCAACTGCTTAATCCCGATGGTTCAATTCAGCCCTCTTGTTTTCATCTTTCGACAGTCAAAAGAGCTTTTTTAGAATATTGGTTGGGAAAGAAAGGCTTTTTTTCAAAATATTATCCTCTTGGAAATGAACCTTCCCAGGTTGAGGCAGTTTCGGGCGGGGCAATGTTAATCCCCAAAGAAATTATTGAAAAAATTGGCCCTTTTGATGAGAGATATTTTATGTATTATGAAGATTTGGATTTTTGCCGTCGTGTTCGGAAAGCCGGATTTAAAATTTATTACCTGCCATCTTCTAAAATCATTCATGAACATGGCTCAAGCGGCAAAAAACTGACCTCTCCCGAAACACAATGGCGTCGGTTGATTCCCTCCAGCAAAATTTATCATGGGTTGGTTCAACACTATTTAATTACTGCCATAATTTGGAGCGCTCAAAAACTTAAAAAAGTTTTTAGGGGGACTTAAATGAAAAAATGGCCTTTTGCTTCGTTGATTGCTCTGATTTTATTTGCTTCGGTTTTACGGTTTTATAATTTAAAACAATTTCCTCCGGCTCTTTTTTCCGACGAAGTGGATTTGGGCTATCAGGCCTACAGTTTTCTTAAAACTGGGAGAGATTACTATGGAAATAAACTGCCGATTTCTTTCCGTTCTTTTGCCGATTTCCGGGCGCCCTTGTACCTTTATTCCGCTACCGCCACCATCTCCCTGTTTGGCCTAAATGAATGGGGAGTACGCCTGCCAGCCGCGATTTTCGGTGTCTTGGGAGTAGTTTCTATTTTTCTTTTATCCCTTAAGCTGGGAAAAAATTTTAATTTTGCCCTGCTTTGCGGCCTGGTTCTGGCCATTCTGCCCTGGCATTTTCACTATTCCCGGGCGGGTTTTGAAGTCTCGGCTTTGTTTTTCCTTCTTTCTCTGGGGCTTTTTTTCTTTTTTGAGTTTTTAGAAAAAAGGAAAACCTGGGTGATTTTTTTGTCTTTGGCAGTATTAAGCCTTTGTTTTTACACTTATGCCACTTCCAGATTGTTTCTGCCTCTTCTTGGTTTTGTCGCTCTTTTAGTCTACCATCAGGAAATCTTTAAGCTTGGCCTTAAGAAAGTTTCCATTTCCTTTTTGATTTGTTTTCTCCTTTTGCTACCTTTTGCCAAAAATGCGCTTTTAGGAGAAGGCCTTCATCGGTTTTCCTATCTGAATATCTTTTCAGACTCAAATCTAAAATTTGAAATTGACCGCCAGCGACTGGTGGATGCAGTTCACGACAAAACCCAGGAAGTAGGAATGAAAACACCCTTTATTGCCTATGTTTTTCATAATAAACCGCTTTCCTGGACAATTGAAATAATTGAAAATTATGCCTCCAGTTTTTCCCTTGAATTTTTATTTCTCCAGGGAGGCCCTAATTTAAGACACGGAATCGGGAGGATGGGCGGAGTTTTAGTCGTATTTTTACCTTTTTTAATTATTGGTTTGTTTCGGGTTTTTGAAATTATCAAGACCGGTAAAACTTTTATTTTTTCGCCCCGAGAGGCGGTTTTCTTTTTGAGTTTCTTGCTTCTTGCCCCCATTCCTTCATCAATTACTTATGACGGTGGAACCCATGCCACCAGGCTCTTTTTTATGGTTTTACCACTAACTCTTTTTATTTCCCTAGGCCTTTGGGAGTTTGGCAGCTGGTTTAAAAAGAAAAAAACCCGAGTGGTTTTGCTTTCTCTCGTTGCTTTCTTAAGCATATTGAATTTTTCCTACTATTTACATCTTTACTACTATCATTATCCGGTTGAATCCCAGCGGCTTTGGCATTATGGGTTTAAAGAAGCGCTAAAGAGGCTGGTGGCCGAGAGCCGGGGATATGATAAAATTGTTCTTAGTAGTACCTACGAGCCTCCCTTGGTTTTCTTTTTATTTTGGTCAAAGTATCCCCCGCAAGATTTTAATGCCGGCAGCCTGGTGAATATTGACAACTCTTGGTTTGAGGGCAAACAGCTTAATCAATATTTTTTTGGCCGCTTGCGCTCAAGTTTTTGGGATTCTTACTTGTCTCAGCAAGCGCAAAAACAAAAGATGGAAAAAATCTTGATTTTGGCGGGAAGGAATGACTTTGGGGGAGATTTGGATATGGATGAGCCGCCAGGACTAAAAGTAATTGAAAAATTTTACTTGCCCTCTCAAGAACCAGTTTTATTCCTGCTTAGGACAAAAACTTTTGAAGAATTGCAGGCAGAAAGGGTAAAATAATACCATAGACTAATGAAGACCAAGCTTTGGCCAGTAATCAGAAAAAATCGCCTTCTTATTTTTATCTTCTTTCTGGGGTTGCTGTTAAGGTTAGTTTTATGTATCCAAATTTACAGCGGCGACGTTAATAATCATGTTGCCTGGGGAAAAGACGCTCTTCGTTTTGGTTTTGCGGGAATTTATCAGCGCTCTTTTGAAAAATATGGGGTGATGACGCCCACTTATCCGCCGATGCCTCTTTTTTTCTTCACTTTCTTTTATTGGCTCTATCAAAGCCTTTACCAGCTAGCCTGGAAATTAAACTTAAGTTTTGCTCTTTTCCCTTCAAATCTCATTTTCTTTTTGGAGGACCAGGATACTTTGCCAGCATTTCTAAAAATACCGGCAATTCTGGCTGATTTAGGAATTGCTTGGCTGATTTTCCTTTCCGTAAAGAAAATATTGAAGGAAAAAGCCGCAAACTGGCCGCTTTTATCTGCTTGTTTGGTTCTTTTTAACCCCGCCTTTTTTTATAACAGTGCTTATTGGGGACAAATAGAAGCGGTGCCCTTAGTCTTTATCTTAGCTTCATTTTACTCACTTTTTCTTCTTAAAAGGAATATTTTGTCAGCTCTATTTTTGGCCTTGGCAGTCTTAAGTAAACAAACCTCAATTGTTTTTCTGCCGGTATTTGCCTTAGGCTATTTATCTCGATTTAATTTTAAAAAGTCTATTGCGGGAGCGGCTTTTTTTGGAATAGTTTTTAGCGCCTTGTTTTTGCCTTTTTTTGCTAAGGGAAATATTTTTACTTTCCCTTTTGAAACTTATCTGGTCAAAATTCAGAGTGGTTCCGGCTCTAATTATGTGACTGATCATGCTTTCAATTTTTGGGCCTTGGCTACTGGCTTGGGGAAGATTCCCGACTGGAAACCTTTTTGGTTGGGTCTTTCTTATTCCCAGTGGAGTTGGACTCTCTTTGGGGCAACTCTTTTATCAATTCTTTATATACTCTGGAAAAGAAAAAAGGATTTTAACGCTTATCTTTATGCTGCTTTCCTGATTCCCCTTTCCGCCTTTCTCTTTTTGACTCGGATGCACGAGCGCTATTTAGAGCAAGCTTTGCCTTTTTTATTGCTTTTATCAATAAAGAAAAGAAGCTATTTGGGGATTTTTTTGCTGATTTCTTTTATTCACTTGATTAACCTTTATCATAACTGGTGGGCTCCTGGCAGTCGGGTTTTAAAAAATATTTTATCCCAAACTCCGGTCATAAATTCCATGATTGTGGTGGAAATTGGCCTTTTTGTCTATCTTTGTTTGCAATATTATAAAGAGAAAAAAACAAAAAATGAACCAGCTTAAAAAATTTTTTTCTTCCACTACTGGCCAGATTTTCTTGGCAGCTCTTTTTTTAAGAGTATTTTTGGCTCCCTTTTTCTTTCATACTGATATCAAAACAATTTTTTACAATTCTCACTTTTTCTCAGAAGGAGTGATTAATATTTATGAATTTTTGGCCAAAAATCCTGATAAGTCTTATTTAGGAGAGTTCCCTTATCCGCCATTGACCTACATTTTTTATGGTCTGCTTTATTTTCCTTTAAAAGTAATTCTCGGGCCAGGTTTTCCCCAATGGCTGGCAATGGGTAATGATGCCGTGGCAATCCCTGACATATTTCGCTATCTATTTTTTATGAAGATTCCTTTGATATTTTTTGAGTTTTTAGTCGGGATTTTGATTATTAAATTAATTAAAGATAAAAATCAGGCCAAAGCCGGCCTGCTCTTTTGGTTTTTTAATCCGGTTAATATTTATGCGATTGTTTTAATGGGCCAGTTTGATATTATCCCTACTTTTTTAACGGTTTTAGCTCTTTTTCTGCTGCTAAAAAAGAAAAAAGCTGGTTTGGCAGCGATTGCTTTGGGTTTGGGCGGCGCCCTAAAATCCTACCCGCTTCTTTTCTTGCCCTTTTTAGTAATTGTCTCTTCAAAAGATTGGAGACAACGGATTAAACTATTTGTTTTTGGGCTTTTACCTTATGGCCTCTTTGTTTTTCCTTTTTTGGGTTCAGTTTACTTTCGGCAAAGCTCTTTTGTTTCCGGACTAAGCCAGAGGATGTTTTTACTCGGTTTAAATATTGGTTTTGAAGAGCAGATTTTGCTGGTAGTTTTGGGCTTGACCTTTTTGTTGCTTTTGGCTGATTGGAAAATCAAAGCTCCGGAGAACTTGCCTGGCTATTTTCTTTCGCTCCCTTTAGTAATTCTGGCCGGGTCCCATTTTCATCCTCAATGGCTACTTTGGGCGACTCCATTTTTAGCACTGCTTTTAGCTAAAGAAAAGAAACTTTTGCTGCCTATAGCGATTTTAATAATTGGCTGGCTAGGCACAGTTTTTCTTTTCAATGATAAATTTTTGACCTGGGGGTTAATTTCTCCCTTTGATTCTGGAGTTTTTTTCTTTCCCACAGTAAGGGAATTAATAAAAAATGTTTTTGAACCTAAGCTTTTACAAAGCCTTTTTCACACTCTTTTTTCTGCTTCGGCCCTTTGGATTTGTTATCTAGTAATTACCCACAAATTTTATGAAAGCTCATAAACTATCTTGGCAGCTTAGCCTAGGCTACTGTTTTTTGGGAATACTTATACCTTTAGCGGTCTCTTTTCTGGGAGTCAGGAATCGACTTGATACTAGCCAGCCTGTTCAAGACGGATTTGTTACTTTGGACAGCAAGAAAATTCTTAAGCAAACCTTCACGGCCAATCATGATTATATCAATATTATTATCTTGAATCTAAAAAATCCCGGTTTGGCAAATCAAGGGGAATTTTTGTTTTCTTTAGACTCGGAAGAAGGAGATGTATTGGCCGAAAGGCCATTTTCCGGCTATAATATTGGTGATCCGAGCGTAGTAAGGTTTCAATTTGACCCGATTGCCTCTTCCAAGAATAAAAAATTTAATATTTTAATTAAGGAACTTGTTCCCGCCACTCCCTCTATTAGTGTTGCTTCAAGCAGAGAAAGAGGTTTAAACTATCTGGTTTATTACCGTACCATTGACAAAAAAACTGCCATGATTGATCTTCTTAATAACCTAAAAAGAATTTTTTTGTCTGATTTAATTTTCTTTGTTTTCTGGCTATTTTTGATTTTTTCCATTCTGCTGACAAAAGTTAAGTTATCAAAAAGAATTTAATGGGAAAAGCAAAATTCTGCCTACTGGCAATCCTAATTTTAGCCACCATCTTAAGGGTTTTGTGGCTAGACAAAACTCCTCCGGGACTGTTTGGAGATGAGGTTGATGTTGGTTATCAGGCCTATTCTTTACTTAAAACCGGCAAGGACTACAAGGGCAATTTTTTACCGGCCTATATAGAGTCTTTTGCTGAGCCAAGAGCTCCTCTTTTGATGTATGCCACCGCTCCTTTTTTAGCTATATTTGGCTTAAATGAATGGGGAGTAAGATTGGTTCCAGCTTTTTTTGGCATTTTGAGCATTTTACTTTTATATGCCCTTGTTTGGGAGCTCTTTAAAGATAAGGTTTTCGCTCTGGCAGCGGCTCTTTTTTTGGCAGTCACTCCTTGGCATTTGAGTTACTCTCGGGCTGCTTTTGAAGTCAGTTTATTGCTGTTTTTGATTTTAGGGGGAACTTTTTGTTTTCTAAAAGCCCTTAGGGGTCAATTTTTTTGGCTGCTGGTGGCAGTGATTTCTTTTGGCTTAACTTTTTATACCTATAATACCGCCAATGTTTTTGTCCCTTTATGGGCGCTGGTCTTGGTTTTTTTCTATCGTCGAGAGATTTTCAGACTTTGGGAAAAATCTTCCCGCAAAATCGTTTTCTCTTTAGGCTTTGGGATAATGGTAGTCTCTCCTTTATTGTTTCAGATACTTCTGGGTTCGGCTGCTTTTAGGTTTAATTTGATCAGTATTTTTTCCAATCCTCGAACGCTGGAAACAATTGTTTTTAAACGCTCAGCCGTCGAGTTTGGGTCGATCCTGGAGCGCTTTTTCCATAATAAGCCTATTTACTGGCTAAGGGAATTTTTGTCAAATTACTTGGAGGCTTTTTCTTTTAAATTTTTATTTGTCAGCGGCGACCCAAATCCCAGGCACTCAATTCCAGGGATAGGACTGTTGTTTTTCTCTTTCCTGCCTCCATTGCTTTTAGGGCTTTATCAGGCAATAAAAAAGAAAGATAAGAACCATTGGTTGATTGTCGGCTGGTTGGCAATTGCTCCTTTGGCCTCAAGCTTAACTGTGGACGGCGGCAACCATGCCACCCGGTTAATTCTAATGTTGCCTCCGTTGATAATTTTGACCTCTTTGGGAACTGCTCTCATAACTAGGCTAAGATGGGGAAGATTTTTAATCTTATTTTTATCAATAACTTTGTCTTTTGAAGTTTTGTTTTATCTTCATGAAATGACTGTTCATTATCCAAAAGAGCAATATCGACATTGGCATTACGGCTACAAAGAGGCAGTTATGCTTTATAAAGAAAACAAAGATTATTGCCAAAAACTTTATCTCAATAATAGCCACGAACCCTTTTTAATTCGTTATCTTTTTTGGACCCAGACCGACCCCAGCTGGTTTCGCGAAAATTTAATTTCTGACAAAGAAGAGAAGATATTTGAGAAAGTCTTTCTTGGTTTTAGTTTAGGCAATAGTTATTTTGGCAGAATTATAGTCCCTGAGAGACTGGAGGCAGTTAAAGCCTTAGTGGCTGAAAAGGGAGTTTGCTATCTGGCTTTCCAGGGAGATGAAGTGCCTGGAGATTGGGATTTTGAAAAAGATCCGCCGTCAAAGATAAGAACTTTAGGGACAGTAAAAGACCCTTGGGGGAAGCCTTATCTGTATTTATTGCGGGGAACAAATGAAGATTAGAAAAAGAAACTTTTGGATACTTTTTTTGTGGTTAAATCTGATTTCACCCTGGTTTTGGGTATTGTCCCGAAATCACCGGACGATAAAACTTGAAAAATCTGATTTTTATCAACTGCAAAGCCCTCAATTTATCAGCCAGATCAACACTTTTCAAGGTGAAGCCCGACAAAAGGGTTGGGGAAAATGGGGCAAGCTGACAGTGAACAAGGCCACCTGGCTTTTTAGGGATGCTTTAACCCAATACTTGGAATCTTTTGATTTTCACTATTTGTTTATTGAAGGAGATTTGGACCTTAAAAAAAGTACCCGCTCAACTGGCCCGATTTATTTGTCTCTTTTACCATTTATTGTATACGGCTTTTACCTGAACTTTAAAAAAAATCACTATTTCGTTTCCCTAGGGATTTTAGCTTCTCCGGTTTTGGGAATCTTTTTGGAGCAGCACTATGAAACCCTGTCTCGTTTACCCTTTATTATTGGCTTAGCTTTTATGGCGGCCGTCGGCATCGTTTCTCTTTCCTGCAAAAAGGGCTATCGTTCTTTAAAAGTGACCTTTATTGCCATTTTTATTTTAGAATTTCTAAGATTTGCTCATTATTACTTTTTGCATTATCCGATTCTCTTACAGGTCAAATGAAAAAAAATAATCTAACGATAATTTTACTGCTGGCAATCTTTATCCTCTCTTTGGCGTTTCGATTTTACAAAATTACCAGCGTCCCAATCTCTTTAAATTGGGACGAGGCCGCTTTTGCTTATAATGCTTACTCCATTCTCCAAACGGGCAAAGACGAATACGGCACTCCTTTTCCTCTGGAGTTTAAATCGGTCGGGGATTATAAATGCCCGATTTTTGTTTACCTTACAGTACCAGTAATTAAACTTTTCGGCCTCAGTGAGTTTTCAATCAGGCTTTTATCATCTCTTTTTGGGGCTTTATCGGTGGCAGTTTTCTTCCTTTTGACCAAAGAACTTTTTGGAGATTTAAAAATTGCTTTGGCTGCCGGGATTATTACCGCCATCTCCCCCTGGCATCTGCAGTTTACCCGAGCTCAGGGAGACGTTGCCATTAGTTCGTTTTTAGTCGTTTTGGGAATCTGGCAGTTTATAAGATGGGTTAAGCAAAAAGAGAGCCTTGCCATTTTTATCTCTATTATTAGTTTTTCTTTAACTTTTTATGCTTATTTTTCAGAAAGAGTTTTTGTTCCGGTTTTGTTTTTATTGCTTTGCTTCTTTTTTCGGAAAGAAATCCTCTCAAGAAAAAAAGAGTTTTTTCTGGCAGGGATTGGGGGACTGCTGATTCTTTTGCCTTTAGTGAGAACAATGATGTCTTCGGGTCAAAAAAACAAAATTTTGATTACCACGATTTTTGGCTACCGTCGACCCCAGGAATATCTTGAGAAAATGGCCAGTGAAGACCATCTTCCTATTATCTATAAAATCTTCCACCATCCGGCAATTGAATATTCTTGGATGATTGTTGACCGCTATTTAAACCATTTTTCTCCTTATTTCCTTTTTACCCGGGGACCAAATGATGACCGACAAAGGATTGAAGGAATGGGAATGCTCTATTGGTCAGATGCCGTCTTACTCGTTTTTGCCCTAATGGCGCTAAAGGCTTTTAAAAAACGACAGGAGTTGTTGTTGGTTGCCGCTTGGCTAGCCATTTCTCCCTTGCCGTCAATCGTAACCAGGGACCCAGTCCATGCCCGGAGAGCTTTTAATATGCTTTATCCGCTCAGCATTATTTTAGCAATCGGGGCCGTTAAGCTCTTTGGGTTAGTCAAAAAGAAAAAAGGGACATTTTTTAAAATTTTCCTTCCCCTGGGATTTGGTTTGTTTTTTTTCTGGTCTTTTTCTTTCTATATTCTTAGCTATTTTGTCTTTACTCCTCCCGAAACTGCTGCTGGCCCCGGGGGATGGTCTTATGGATACAAGCAACTGGTAGAATATGTTTCCCCTCTTAAGGATAAATATGAGAAAATAGTCATTGACACCAGCTATCAGGGACCTTATTTGTTCTTTTTATTTTATGAAAAATATCCGCCAGCTTTATATCAGCCTCAAGCCCAACTGGTTAAAAAAGACGAGTTTTCTTTAGGAGAAGGAAAGGGATATGATAATTATGAGTTTCGGGATATTTATTGGCCGGTTGACCGGGGAGCCAAGCACACTTTGTTTGCCGGGTCCCCGGAGAGGCTCCCCTTGCAGGATATTGATTCAAGGGAGGCAAGAATTTTAAAAACAATCTATTTCCCTGATGGCAAAGAAGCATTTTATGTGGTAGAAACCTATAAATGAATAAAAATTTATTTGAAAAATTTATTTTGGTTTTGGTTTTTTCCCTGGCCCTTTTTTTGCGGGTTTATAAAATTTCTAGTTTCCCAGCCGGGCCAAATATGGATGAGGTTTCCCAAGGGTATACTGCTTATTCAATTTTAAAAACCGGCCGGGATGAATGGGGCCAATTTTTGCCTTTGTCTCCCCGGGCTTTCGGTGATTATCGGGCTCCACTTTATACCTATTTAATTATTCCTTCGATTGCCCTTTTTGGCCTTAATGAATGGGCAATCAGGTTTCCCGCCGCCTTAGTTGGGAGCTTGGCAGTCTTGGTACTGTTCTTTTTAACCAAAAAGCTTATTGGCAACCAATCGGTTTCCTTAGGCGCGGCATTTCTTTTGGCCATCAGCCCCTGGCACATTTCTCTTTCCCGTGGAGCATTTGAAGCCTCATTGCATGTTTTCCTTTTCCCTTTGGGTTTCTTACTTTTTCTTAAAGGACTGAAAAACTTAAGGTGTCTGTTGCTTTCAGGAACAGTTTTGGGCTTGAACCTTTTTTCCTATTATGCCTCTCGGTTTTTTACCCCCCTGGCAGTTGTCGTCTTGATTTTGTTTTACCGGAAAGAATTTTTAAAAGAAAAAAAGAATTTGTTTTTTATCGTTGTCTTCGGCTTTTTTGTTTTGTTTTCTGGACTGGCCCTTGTTTGGGGAGGAAAAACTAGAGTGATCGATACCAGCCTTACCAAGCCGACCGACAATTGGGCTGGAGTTGCCGTTAGGCAGTATGAAGCCGCTTGGAATGGCTTTTCGCCGGCCGCAGAAAAATTATTTAACAATAAACTCTCTTTTATCGCTGTCAATTTCTATAAACAGTATCTTGATTATTTTTCTCCGAGCTTTCTTTTTAGCCGGGGGCCGGCCGAGGCGACTTACGGCATGATTCCCGGCAGGGGCGTTCTTTATCTTTTTGAATTGCCATTAATATTGTTTGCCTTTTATGGGCTGGTTAAAAATGTTAAGAACAAGGAGCCAAAAGTTGGGCTTTTAATTTTAACACTGCTTTTGATTGCCCCCCTTTCTGCTGCTTTAGCTAAAGGAGAAAGAGCCGCTAACCGGGCGGTTCCAATGCTGCCGTTTTGGCCAATGCTTTCTGCGTTCGGGGCTGTCGGCCTTTGGGAGTATTTAAAAAAATCTGTTCCTAAAAAACTTCTTCTTGCCAGTTTTATTATTATTTCCGCCTTATCCTTGGCTTTCTTTTTGGAAGATTACTTTTATCATGCCCCAACCCTTAATGCTCCGAATATGTCTTACGGTTGGAGGCAAATTAGTCTTCTTTTAGAAGGAAAATCCAAAGATTGCCGGAAAGTCGTTGTCAGCCGGCATCTTTCCGAACCGCAAATTGCTATAGCCTATTTTTTAAAGCTTGACCCATATTTGGTCCAGCAATTCTCTCCCAATTGGCTGGAATATGAAAAAAAAGGATTGCTTTTTGTTGACCAACTGTCGGAATACCGCCTGGATAAATTTGAATTCAGGGACTTTCACTTTCCAGAAGACCAAAAATTGCCAAATACTCTTTTCATTGGTAAGTTGGAAGACTTTGCCGGGGTTAAGGGGAAATTCGAAAATGTTGTTTATTATCCTGGTCCGGAGCAAAAAGTTGCCCTAAAGCTAGTTTCTTTTAACTAATGAAAAAACATTTTTTCTTAATTCTGATTTTAGTTTTTTCTGCTTTTTTCCGGTTTTATGAATTGGGAAATAACCCTCCCTCTCTAAATTGGGATGAAGTCTCTCATGGTTATAATGCTTACTCTATTTTAAAAACCGGCCGAGATGAATGGGGTGCAAGATTTCCCTTGATTTTTCGGGCCTATGGTGATTATAAGCTTCCTTTATATATTTACTTAACAGTACCGGGGATAGCGGTTTTAGGTTTAAATGCTTTTTCAATTAGGCTGATTTCGGCTCTCTCTGGAATAGGCTTGGTTTTGGTTGCTTATTTAATTGGGGAAAAAATCACCTCGAGTAAAAAATATGCTCTTTTGGCCGCCTTTCTCACGGCAGTTTCTCCTTGGAGTCTTTTTGTTTCCCGGGTGGCCCTAGAGGCAAACCTGGCGGCTTTTTTATTTTCTCTGGGAGTATATTTTTCAATTTCTTGGATTAAAGAACCTAAGGGAAACCATCTAACCTTGGCAATGATTTGCTGGGGACTTTCTTTATATGCTTACAATTCAGCCAGAATTTTGGTGCCTCTCTTTTTGTTTTTCTTTTTAATTCTAATTATCAAAAAAAAGCTTTTGGGCAAAGAGTCTATTGTCCCCGCAATTCTTTTTTTAGTTTTTTTGCTTCCTCTTTTACCCCAGTTTTTTAACCAAAGTGGCAAAGCGAGGTTTGGTCTGGTTAGTCTGATTGACCAGGGAACAGTTAATAAAATCATTGAATTGCGGCAAAGCTCAAAGTTGCCGGCCAATCTCTCCCGACTCCTCTACAACCGTCCTTCATTTTTGGTTTTCTATTCTCTGCAAAACTATTTTAGCAATCTTTCTCCTTATTATTTATTCTTCAGGGGAGGGAGCCATTATCAATTTTCCTTGCCCGACCATGAGCTTTTGTATTTAGTGACTCTCCCTTTCGTGATAGCAGGAATTTTGAAAGTATTAAAAGGAAGAGCGGAGGAAAAAGTTTTGCTCTTTTGGTTTTTGGCGGCTTTTCTGCCTTCGGCGATTACCAGGGATGCTCCTCATGCTTTAAGAACGATTTTGATTTTGCCGGCGCCAATGCTATTAACTGCTCTAGGACTGGAGTGGATAGACAAAAAAATTACTCCCCGTTCCGTTTTTAAAGGAAAGTTATTGTTGGTAGTATTGGTTTTTTCGGTTTTGGTTAGTTTTGGAGAATGGTGGAAGGACTATTGGCAGATTTATCCAAAAACTTACAGCTGGGCTTGGCAGTACGGCTATAAAGAGGCGGTTTTATTTATTAAAGAAAATTATTCTCGATACAGCCGAATCTTTTTTACTAAAAAGTATGGCGAACCCCATGAGTTTATTTTGAGCTACTTTCCTTGGGAACCAGCCCGATATCAAACTGACCCAAATAAAGTCTGGGATTATCATGCCAATTGGTATTGGCTGGACAGCTTTGATAAATTTGTCTTTTTTAATGATTGGGAGGCAGGGAAAATTAAGTGCCAAAATAGCAATTGCTTGTTGCTGACTAGTTCTGGTAATTATTCTTCTGGTTGGCATAAAATAAAAACGATTAATTTTTTAGACGGTCAACCCGCGTTTGATATTTTGGAAAATGAGTAAAACTAAAAAAATTGCCTTGGTTATCATCTTTGGTTTGGCTTTGTTTCTGCGGCTTTATAAACTGGGGGAATTCCCTGTTGGCCTTTTATGGGATGAAGCTGCTTTAGGATATAACGCTTACAGCATTTTAAAAACCGCCAAAGATGAATATGGTCAGTTTTTGCCCATAATTTTTAAATCCTTTGGTGATTACAAGCCTGGCTTTTATATTTATTTGACTGTTCCGGCAGTGGCCGCTTTTGATCTAAACGAATTTTCTGTCAGGCTTCCTTCAGCCTTGGCTGGTTCCCTAACAGTGCTTTTGCTGGCACTTTTAATTTTTGAGGCAATGGGAAAGAAATACTTGAATCTAGCTTTAATCATTGGCTTGGTTTTGGCCGTTAACCCTTGGCATATTAATTTCTCCCGGGGAGCTTGGGAATTAAATTTGATGACTTTTGAGTTAATTTTAGGCTTTTGGCTAGTAATCAAATATCTAAATAGCAAGAAAAACTTTTGGCTTTATGCTTCCAGTCTGGTTTTTGTTTTGGCCCTTTTTACTTATCAGTCAGCCAAGGCTTTGATTCCTGCTCTTTTGTTGGGTTTTGTTTTTTTCTTTCGAAAAGAAGTAAAATCAGTTCCTCGAAAGCCGAAAGCAGTATTTTTGACGATTTTAGGGGTTAGCTTTTTATTGTTTAACTTACTTACTCTTGGCGGCAAGGGAGGAAGATTAAAAGTGATGAGTTTGTTTTCTTATCCCCGCTCAACCGAAGAAACCGCAATGATAAAAGAGCAGGATGAGGGTAGTTATTTGGCCTGGCTTGGTTTTCACAGCTCGCCAATATTTTTTACCCGCTCTGTTTTAGGCCGATACTTAAATCACTTTTCTCCAAAATTTCTTTTTTTTACTGGCGACTGGTCTAATCCCCGCAATGGAGTAGCTGGTCATGGCCTTTTTTACTTTTCGGAAATTGTTTTGATTATTTTAGGATTAGGAGCACTTTTTAATCGGCCAAGAAAACCCTGGGAAAATTTTATGCTTTATTGGCTGGTTTTAGCGCCGCTTCCTTCGGCCTTAACTCGCGACATTATTTCCTCGGTTCGTTCTTTTACCATGGTGATTCCTTTGGTTTTTATTATCGCCTCGGGAATTGATAGTTTACTTAAGTTTCTGGCCAATCGAAATATAGTCCGGCGATTGAGCCTGATTGCCTTGATTATTACTTATGCTCTTTTCTGTCTTCGTTTTTTAGATTTCTACTTTATTCATGATCCTCAAATTAATGCTCAAGATCGGCTAGTGGGATATCGAGAAATGGTAAACTACATCCAACCCTTAATTGAGAAAAAAGATAAGGTGGTTATCACCACTAAGTATGGCCAGCCATATATCTTTTACTTGTTTTATACTAAGTTTGATCCAGAAGAATATCAAAAGATTGCCAGCCTTAAAGAAAATGAGTATGGGGATGTGGGCCAGGTAGAAAGAATCGGCAAAATTGAGTTTAGAAAAGTTTACTGGCCAGACGATCGAGGGATTGCCAATTCGCTTTTTGTTGATAATGAGTTTGGCTTGCCCATCGTGGATCTTTTAGGCTATGAAGATCAGTTTGTGGTTCTGAAAGAACTTGCCTTTCCCAATGGCAAAACATCCTTCAGAATTGTGGAGACAAAATAGGATTTAAATGCTTAAAATTAACCATTATTGGCCACTAGTGTTGGTTTTTATCTTCGCCCTTTTTTTGCGCGTATGGAAGCTGGACCAGTATCCGGCCGGCCTAAATGCTGATGAGGCGGCTATCGGCTACAATGCTTACTCTTTGCTCCAGACTGGAAAGGATGAATTTGGTCATCCTTGGCCCATAAATTTTCAATCCTTTAATGATTATAAACCGGGACTGTATTTTTATTTAGTCCTTCCTTTTGTAAAAGTTCTTGGTTTAAACGTTTGGGCAGTGAGATTACCTTCGGCAATTTTAGGTGCTTTTAGCGTGCTGGTTCTTTATTTTCTGGTCTCAGAACTTTTTTCTAAAAAAGCGGCTTTTTTGGCTTCTTTGGTTTTAGCCATCAGCCCTTGGCATCTGCATTTTTCTCGCGGTGGCTGGGAGAGTAATACAGCGACTTTTTTTATAATTTTAGGGGTTTATCTTTTTTTCAAAGCCCTTAAGAAACCCCGCTATTTTATGTTTTCTGCCTTGTTTTTGTTGGCAGCGATGTTTACTTATCATAGTGCTCGTCTAGTAGTTCCCTTGCTCGTGGTAGGTTTGGTTTTTTTCAACCGAAAAGAAGTATTTCTTAAGAAAAATTTTAAAGGGATTGTTTCCGGAGCTGGAATCGGAGCAGTTTTACTGTTTTTCCTTTTGCTTTCAATGACTGGAGAGGCGGGCGCTTCAAGATTTTCCGGAGTAGGGATTTTTGCCGACCAAGGGCCTTTGTGGAGAGTGAATGAATTAAGGGGTCAGCATCAGAACCCTTTTGGTTTTACTACTAAGTTGGTACACAATAAATATTTCGAATATGGTCTTCAATTTTTAGACAACTGGCTGCGTCATTTTGAGGGGAATTTTCTTTTTATTTCTGGAGACGGAATTCAGCGAAACCGCATTCCCGAGATGGGACAATTATATTTGCTAGAAATTCCCTTGCTAATTTTGGGTTTTTATTTCCTGGTTAAAAAAAAGCCTTTAGGTTGGCAATCAATTCTTTGGTGGTTGGCAGTGGCGCCAGCGGCTTCGGCCCTAACTTTTCAGTCTCCTCATGCCATCAGAGCTTTAAATATGGTAATTCCTTTAGCCATAATTACTGGTTACGGTTTGTTTGGAGCTTATGAAGAGCTGCAAAAGAAATTAAAAAAGCCCTATCTAGCGGCTCTTTGTTCATTTTTCCTTCTTGCCTACCTTTGGAATTTTAGTTTTTACTTGCATCAATATTATGTCCATTATCCGAAAATTTATCCAGCCGCTTGGGAATATGGATTTGAGGAGCTGAGTCAATATATCTCGGAAAACCAAAATCGTTTTGATGAAATCCGGGTAACCAATCACTACGACCAGCCCTATATTTTACTGGCTTTTTACTTAAAATATCCGCCCCAAAAATTTCAAAAACAGGCCAGACTTACTCCTCGCGATCAGTACGGTTTTTCCACGGTTGAGAATTTTGACAAGTATTATTTTGGACCGATTGACTGGAGAGCAGAAAGCTCTGATAAGCGAGTAATGATTATAGGTTCTTCCAACGAGATACCTGATTCTGCTACAATAGCGAAAAGGATTTACTTTAAAGATGGCAAAACCGAAGCCTTTAGAATCATCGAAAAATAGATTATCAGTCGCTTTAGCCACATTTAACGAAGATAAATGTTTGGCAGACTGCTTAAAAAGCGTTAGAGACCTAGCCGATGAGATTGTGGTGGTTGACGGCTCTTCAACTGATAAAACAGTAGAGATTGCCAAGAGCTTTGGGGCAAGGGTGATAGTTACTAGCAATAAACCAATTTTTCATCTCAATAAGCAAGAAGCGATTGATAAGTGCCGTGGAGATTGGATTTTACAGCTTGATGCTGATGAAATGGTTACTCCCGAGCTGGCCAAAGAAATTAGAGAGATTGTTGAGAGCGCCAATCAAGAAAAGCTTGCGGCAGCTTATTGGATTAAGCGGAAAAAAATGTTTTTAGGTCATTGGATAAAAAAAGGCGGCCAATACCCTGATCCAGTAATCAGATTGTTTAAAAAAGGCAAGGCTTACCTTCCTTGCCAAAGTGTTCATGAGCAAATGCAGGTTAAAGGGGAAGTTGGCTGGCTCGAAAATCCGATGATTCATTTGCCTACGCCTAGCTTTTCAGTTTACATTACCAAAGACAATCGTTATTCAACACTCTCTGCCAACGAACTTTATCAAGAAAAAATTTCCTTAGGAGTTGGGAGCTTTTTAAAATATATAGTTTGGAAGCCTTTGCAGACTTTTCTCTCTCTTTTTTTAAGACACGCTGGTTTTCTTGACGGTTTTCCGGGATTTGTTTTTGCCTTATATTCAGGGCTCCATCACACCGCTGCTTATGTCAAATATTGGGAGATGAGGAAAACCCAGGAAAACAGAACCACCAAAGATTGGGTTTAGAAAATATGCTTAAAGTTGCCATTGATACTAGTGTCCTTCAGGGCCCGAGTGCTTTTCGGGGAATTGGCAAATATACTAGTCAACTTTTACCGGCTTTACGTTCCAACCGAAAGCTCAGAGTTCTGGAAATTAAAAGGGGTTTTGACTTTAACAGTGTTGACCTGATTCACTATCCTTATTTTGACTTTTTTTTCCTAACGCTTTCCTTTTTTAAAAAGAAAAAAACCGTTGTGACTATTCATGATTGTACTCCTTTGGTTTTTCCCCAGGCTTATCCATCAGGCTTTAAAGGAAAGATTAAATTCTTTTTGCAAAAACAGTCCTTGAAAGGGGTTGCTGCTGTAATTACTGATTCAGAAAACTCCAAGAAGGACATTGTTAAATTTTTAAGAGTTCCAAAAGAGAAAATTGAAGTAATTTATTTGGCAGCCGATGAAAATTTTAAAAAGCTACCCAGAGGCGGTTGTTGGCAAAGTCTGGTGAAAAAAAAGTACCACTTACCGGATAGTTTTATTCTTTATGTGGGCGATGTTAACTATAACAAGAATTTACCGGGCCTACTGAGAGCTTTTGCCAGCTTGTCCCAAAAGGAGTCTTACTTGATTTTGGTTGGTAAGGCTTTTAAAAATCGGCGTTTAAAAGAGATCAAAGAGTTAACTGCTTTGATTAAGGAGTTGGACATAGTTAAGCGAGTTTTATTTCTAGGATTTGTGCCAGACAAAGACCTAGTTCGTCTTTATAATTTGGCCTCAGTTTGCTGCCAAGCCTCTTTTTATGAAGGTTTTGGAATTCAGATATTGGAAGCAATGGCTTCGGGTTGCCCGGTCGTGACAGGCAATGTTTCCAGTATGCCTGAAGTGGCAGGCGAGGCGGCAATTTTAGTTGATCCTTACTCTCAAGAAGATATTGTCAAGGGGATCGAAAAAGTGCTTGGCGATAAGAGCTTAAGAGAAAGACTAATTGAGAAAGGCTTTAGAAGAGTAAAAGAATTTTCTTGGGAAAAGACAGCCGCAAAAACAATTGAAGTTTATAGAAAAGTTTTAAGTTAAAAACACCCCAGAAAAATGAAAAAGAAAGAAAAAAAAGGAGTTTTTAAATTTGTTTTCGGCATTTTTGTTGTTTGGCAGCTAGTAATAAACCTGCTCGCCTTTATTGCCCCTAAATTTTTAGCCTCTCAGGAACGCTTCATGTACAATGAAAAAGACAAAAGTTTTATTTTTCTTTGGAATCGGGCAAATTTTGACGGAGCTCACTATCTGGGCATTAGCCGTTACGGTTATGGCTTACACCAACAAGTCTTTTTTCCTTTTTATCCGAAACTGATTAGTCGTTTGAGTCAAATTTTTGGGGGGAATAATCTTTTGGCCGCCCTTTTTATTTCCAATGCTTCTTTTTTGCTGGCCTTGTTTATTTTTTATCGACTGGTTAATCTTGATTTTGATGAGCCTACGGCTAAAAGAAGTTTGATTTTTTTTCTTCTTTTTCCGACTGCCTTTTTCTTAGGAATGGCTTACAGCGAAGGCCTCTTTTTATTACTCATCCTGGCTTGCTTTTATGCTGCCAGAAAGCAAAAATGGTTTTTGGCAGGAATTTTGGGCGGTTTGGCTTCTTACACAAGGGTAATCGGTATTTTTCTTTTTCCGGCCCTAATTTGGGAATGGTACCAGGAATATAAAAACAAAAACTATAAATTGAAAATTAAAAATTTCCTCCCTTTATTGCTCGCGCCTAGTGGTCTTTTGTTTTTTATGCGTTCTCTTTGGCTAAAATATGGCGATCCCCTAATGTTTATTCATACTCAGCCCTTTTTTGGCGCTGAAAGAAGCGGAGGGAAAATTATTTTGCTTTACCAAGTTTTTTGGCGGTACATCAAAATGATTTTAACCACCAGGCGAGATGTTCTTTATCTCAGTGTTTGGTTAGAATGCCTGTCGGCGATTCTTTTCCTTTTCTTAATTGTCCTTGCTTACAAGAAAAAAATCAGGGCCTCTTATCTAATCTTTGCGGTTTTTGCTTATTTGCTTCCAACCCTGTCAGGAACTTTTTCTTCTCTTCCGCGTTATGTGCTGGCTATTTTCCCTTGTTTTATAATTTTGGGGTTAATTAAAAGCAGAGCTTTACGAGTATTTCTCTATTCGATTTTTGGCTTAGGCTTAATTGTTTATAGTCTTTTATTTTTCCAAGGCTATTGGGTATCATAGTTATCCGCTTTCCTCATGAAAAAAAGGATTTATCAGTTGATTATCAGCAACCTTTTGCTAAAAGGGAGCTTAGTAGTTTTAATAGGGGCTGCTTTGGCCAATTTTGGCGCTTATCTATTTCACCTTCTAATGGGGAGGATTCTAGGCCCTCAAGATTATGGCGTTTTGGAAAGTTTAATCTCTCTTGCTTATTTTTTAAATGTACCAATATCGGTTTTGAGTTTAGTAGTCGTAAAATTTGTCTCTAAGGAGAGTGATAATAAAGAAAAGATTTCTCTCTTTGTTAAAACCCTTTCTCAAAAACTTTCTGGTTGGGGTTTTCTTTGTTTGGTTCTCTTTTTAGCCGCCTTTCCTTTTTTAAAAAATTTGCTTAGGCTTGACTCTTTTGGGCTTTTTTTAGGAGTCAGTCTTTTTGCTTATTTGGGAATTTTTCTTGCTCTTTGTGCCGCTTCTTTACAGGGAATGGCCCAGTTTGCAAAGTTGAGCTTGTTTAGCATTTTTGGTTCCTGGTCAAAACTTTTAATGGCTCTTTTGTTGGTATTTTTAGGTTTTCGGGTTGGCGGGGCAGTCTACGCTCTGGTTTTGGCTACTGGTTTATCAATCCTTCTTGGTTATAAATTTTTAACAGAAAAGTTTGACTTAAAAGTAAAAGGCAAAATTAATATCAGGGAATCTTTTGAAAAGCTGGGCCAGTATTCTCTGGCGGTTTTTGTTTCTAATCTTTCTTTAACTTCTTTTTATACGGTTGATATTATTTTGGCTCGTTATTTTTTACCCTCTTTGGAAGCCGGTTTTTATGCCGCTCTCTCGGTCTTGGGCAAAGTGATTTTCTTTGCCTCTTTTCCAATTGTTCAGGTAATGTTTCCCTTAGTTTCCAAGGGTCAAGCTAAAGGTGAGGATTATTATCGAACGATTGAACTAAGCTTTGTTCTGGTTTTGGGAGCCTCTTTTTTAATTGCTTTAATATATTTTCTTTTCCCTGGTTTAATGATTAATCTTTTGTTTGGTAAAGATTACCTAAAGATTGTTCCCAATTTGGGAGCTTTTGCTATTTTTATTTCTCTTTATTCTCTTTGTTCGCTTTTAATAAATTTTTATCTTTCTATTTCCAAGACAAAAGTAATTATTTTTCTAGCTTTAATAGCTGTTTTGCAAATTGTTTTAATTGCTTGCTATCATCAAACCATTGGCCAAATAGTTAAGGCGAATATTTTGACAATGACCCTTTTGCTGACAGGATTGCTGGTTTATTATTTTAGAATAAAAAGAGCCAAGATTCGCACAAGCCAATCCTTGAATATTCCCAGCCTATCCAAAGTATGAAAAAAACTTTGCTTTCCGTGATTGTTCCTGCCTATAAACAGGCCCAGACCATTGTTAAGGACTTGGAAAATATAGAAAGAGTTTTAAGCCAAATTCGCTATGATTATGAAATCATTTGTGTCGTTGACGGCAAGGTGGACAAAACTTATGAAAAAGCAAAAAAAATTAAGTCTTCAAAAATAAAAGTTATTGGTTATAAAACTAACCGGGGAAAAGGCTATGCAGTTAGATACGGAATGGCTCGGGCAAGAGGAGGTTTAATTGCTTTTATTGATGCCGGTATGGAAATTGATCCAAACGGTCTGAGAATGATACTCGAGCATATGGAATGGTATGAGGCGGATATAATCGTCGGTTCTAAGCGGCATCCTGTCTCTCAGGTAGATTATCCACTCGACCGGAGAATTATTAGTCTACTTTATCAATTGTTTGTTAGGGTTTTTACTGGTCTAAGCGTTAGAGATACTCAGGCTGGTTTGAAAATTTTCCGTCGTAAAGTAGTGGAGAGTGTTCTACCGAGACTGATCGTAAAAAGATATTGTTTTGATTTAGAAATGCTAGTAGTTTCTCGTCATTTGGGTTTTAAGAGGATATATGAAGCACCAATAAAACTAAGTTATCGAATGGATGACCTTAGTCATGCATTTAAATTGAAAGATTTTTTTAAGTCCAGTGGACTGTGGGGATCATTCTTAGATACTCTAGCGATTATTTATCGTTTGAGGTTTTTAAAGTATTACGATGATAATAATAAACGAAAATGGGTTTACGACAAAGAGCTAGATATGAGGATTAATGTCGGATGAGCAAAATCAAAGCTTCGGTAATTATCCCTGTTAGAACCATTACTCCTTATGTTCGGGAAACGGTCAGTTTTCTGCAAAAACAAACGGAAAAGAACTTTGAAATCATTATTGTGACTGATAAAAAAGAAAAACTTGCCGGAACAAAAGTGATCGCCAGCGGCGAGCCGATGCCTGCATTCAAAAGAAATTTGGGGGCAAAAAAAGCCCAAGGAGAAATACTGGCGTTTTTGGATGATGATTCTTATCCGACCAAAAACTGGTTGAAGAATGCTTTGAAGGTTTTTGGCAAAAGCCAGGAAGTTGCTGGAGTTTGTGGGCCAACTCTGACTCCGGTCCAAGACAGCGTTTATCAAAAAGCTTCTGGTTGGGTTTGGGCCAGTTGGTTGGGCAGCGGAGGAGCTGGGGTATACCGCAATCGGGTTAAACCAAGACGAGAAGTTGAAGATTTTCCTTCGGTTAATTTACTGGTGAAAAAAAGAGATTTTGAGGAAATCGGCGGTTTTGATGTTAACCACTGGCCAGGAGAAGATACGAAATTATGCTTAGATTTGGTTGAATTGGGTAAAAAAATTATTTATTTCCCAAAGGTTTTAGTTTTTCATCACCGCCGAGCAGTTTTTTTACCCCATTTAAAGCAAATTAGCCGATATGCCTTAAGGAGAGGACACTTTGCCCGTATTTTCCCCAAAACCTCTTTTCGTTTCGGTTATCTCATCCCTTCGTTCTTTGCCTATGGAGGGATTCTGGGTTTAATTCTTGCTTTGGTCCTTCCGTCCTTTCGCCTTCTTTACTTGCTACTAGCTACTTGCTACTTGCTCCTTCTTATTTTTACTCTTCTAAAGATTTGGCTGAAGGAGAAAGACATTTTTCTTGTCTTATTAGTTGGATTGGCAATTCCCCTGACCCATTTGGTTTATGGCCTCCTTTTCCCCTTTGGTTATTTCCAAAAGCAGCTTAAAACCCGTCCTCATAAAGTTGATACTAAAAAGAAAGTTTATATTGGCGGCTAGAAAGATTTTAAAAATTCTTGGGCTTTTTGGTTAGTCGGGTCAATTTCAAGAGCTTTTTTAAATTCTGCTTTAGCCGCTTCTTTTTTATTTGTTTCCAGGTAAACTATTCCCGCACTAACATGGAGTCCGGGGCTTTCCGGATTAAGAGAAAGGGCTTTTTTAAGGTGCTCTTCTGCCAAATCAAGCTGACCAGTTTGAGCAAAAATCGCTGCCAGATTTTGATGCGATTGCCAAAGGCGAGGATTGCATTCTAAGGCCTTTTGGTAGTTGCTGATCGCCAGGTCTATTTTATTCATTTGCAAATAAGTGTTGGCCAGGTTATGGTAAGCATCGCCATAGTTAGGAAGCAAAGCAATTGCTGTCTTAAACTCTGCTACTGCTTTTTCAAATTCTCCTCTTCTTGAATAAAGGTCTCCAAGGTTGTTGTGATTTTGCGGGCTGGTAGGAGAAGTTTTGCCAGCGGCCAGCCAAAGATTATCTTGGTTTTTCCAATCAACATTTCTGATAATGGTACGGATTGAGAGGATGACTAGAAGGGTGCCCAAGACCAGATAGCCAAATTCCTTGCTTTTTGCCCAATGACTAACTTTTTCAATTCCCATGCCGACAATTGCAAAAATTCCTATGGAGCCTAAATAAACATAGCGCTCGGCCACAATCCAGCCTATTTTTATAGGGGTTAACATCGGAAGCAAGGCAATCACAAAAAAGGCTAGCCAGAAAGAACAATGGCGATATTTCTTTTTAAAGAAAGTGTAGACAATAAGACCAAAAAATCCCAAGGTTATCAAAGCCATGATGAGGTATTCTCCGGTAGAAAAAAGCATTTCAGAGTGATAAAGGGTTAATTTATCCGGCCAGAAAATAAGCTTAAGATAAGAGGTAATCGCAGTTGGAACTTGAGTTAAGGGATTGTAAAATCCGCCTTGCTGGTAATATTCAGTTCTAAGAGCAGTGGTTTTGCCGGCAAAAGCCCCGCCAAAAAGCACCCAAAAAGCCCAGACTCCGCTTAAGATAAAGTAGGGAATAATTTTCTTCCAGAATTTTGAGAGTTG
>DATKVU010000087.1:0-27497 GCA_035529915.1 Clostridia bacterium | reverse complement strand
GATTTTTTCTTGCTCAAACTTTTGATATAAAAGTGCGTGGGTGCCAATACTCACTTTGGTTTTATTAGTTGAGACCTTGGTTTTTTTTGAGCTGGTTATCAGCTCCAGCGGTATTCCCAGAGGCTCAAGCAGGATTTTAAGAGTTTGATAGTGCTGATTGGCAAGAATCTCGGTTGGGGCCATAAAAAGGGTTTGCCAACCATTTAGAAAGCAAACATAGGCCGCCGCCGCAGCAACAACGGTTTTGCCGCTCCCGACATCTCCTTGAAGCAGCCGGTTCATTGGTTTTGTCTTTCCCAGGTCAGCAAGAATTTCTTTTAAGACTTTTTTCTGGGCCTGTGTAAGCTCAAAAGGAAGCTTGGCTATAAAGTCTAAAACTTTTTCTTGATCAACGCTGAATTTTTTACCCAGAGTCTTTTTTTGCCAGTCTTTTTTCCGTTTCAAAGCTGCCAGCTGGAGCAGAAAAAGCTCGTCAAAAGCGAGGCGCTCTCGGGCTTTTTCTGCCTCGACTTTACTATCAGGAAAATGAATTTGAAAAATCGCTTCTTTTTCAGGAAGCAGATTTTCATTTTTGATAATTTTTAAGGGCAAAAACTCTTTAATTTCTTCGCCTAAAAGCTCAAGAGCAGTTTTAATTCGGGAACGCAACCATTTGGAAGAAACACCAAAAGTCTCTGGATAAACCGGCACCAGTCGGCCAGTATGGATTGAGGTACCGGATTTTTGAAGCTCATAGTCCGGAGAGACAAAAACCTTTTGCCGCCCGAACCAGTCAACTTTACCGGAAAAGTTATAGCTCTTGCCAACCCTAAAGGTTCGGACTAAAAAGGGCTGATTAAACCAGACAATTTCTAAGCTGCCGCTAGAATCAGAAACAATTGCTTTTTGGATTTTCTTGCCACCGCGAGTGTATTCATTGACAATTTCCTGTATTTGTCCACAAATGGTGACTGTCTCCCCTGCTTGAACTCGACCAATCGGCGAAATCAATGAAAAATCATCGTAACGAAAAGGAAAGTGAAAAATTAAATCTTCAATCGTTTCAATGTTTAACTTTTCCAATTTTTTCCCATAAGTTGGTCCCACCAAAGCAAGTTTTTCAATCCGGTCTTTGAGATTCATCTTAATGGGTATTATACCTTTAGCGGAAGACAAAGGTTAAAAAAGGAGCCAAGGAAGTTAAAAGCAAACCGACAGTTGCCACCGCCACCAAGATGAGCCAAATTTTTTTATGTTTTTTTGAAAGAATCATGGATCTATTCAATCTTAATAAATGTTTTTTTACCAACTTTCACTGTTGAACCGACCTTAACGTTCTCATGGATATCGGTAATCGTTTTTTTGTCAACATCGACTGCACCTTGTTTTATAAGGCTTTTTGCTACTGTCCCGCTGGTAGCGGCTCCGCTTTGAAGTAGCAAATCACCTGCTTCAATGGCACCTGACTTTGCTTTAAAAACAATCAGGTTTTCTTTAGGCATTTTTCCTTTCTGGAAAACCCTCTCAAATTCAGATTGGGCTTTTTGGGCAGAGCTTTCTCCCCACAAAAGCTTAACAATCTCAAAAGCCAATCTCTTTTTCGCTCCCAGGGGGTCTTTTTGCACTTCTTTTTCAATTTCTTGAGGAACAAAGGGAACTTCAGTTAAAAGCTCAAAACCCAAAACAATCACTTCATCCGGAAAAGCCATCACTCCCCCATAAAATTGCTCAGGAGTCGAATCTAAAAACAAGGCATTACCAGTTGTTTTGCCGACTTTTTGGCCTTGAGCATCAACTAAAAGCTTGGTAGTCAAAACAAACTTTTCTTTATCTTTAAGAGCTTTCATCAAATGCCGGCCAGCTAACATATTAAAAGTTTGGTCAGAACCGCCAATTTCCAAATCCACATCCATTTCTACACAATCAATCGCCTGAGCTACTGGATAGAGAAACTCGTGAAGGTAAATTGGTTTGCCCTCTTTGAGCCGTTCCTGGAACATATCCCGCTCCAGCATTTGCTGGACTGTAAACTTAGAAGTAGTTTCAATCAAATCCTTAAAAGTAACTTTATCGTTCCAAGCGGAGTTAAACATGAATCGGACTGCCTTGGGTCCTTCAAAATCCAGAACTCGGCTGGCCTGTTCTTTCCAGGACTGAGCATTTTTCTTCACTTCTTCTCGGGAAAGCATTCTTCTGGCCGCCAGCTTATCAGTCGGGTCCCCAATCATGCCGGTAAAGTCTCCAACTAAGAAAATAACTTCATGCCCCAGCTTTTGGAATTGCCGCAACTTCATTAAACCAGCAAAATTACCCAAGTGCAGGCTGGGCATCGAAGGGTCAAACCCTTGATAAAGCCGCAACTTTTTGCCACTGCGAAGTGCCTTTTCTAAGGCTTTTTTGGAGGGATAAATATTCTCGACTCCCCTACTGAGCACTTCTTCAATTTCGTCCATACCGGTATATTTTAGCATAATCCTTGAACTTTGTTTACTAATTTTTGCTGGCTGTGATATATTTAAAGCATGTCATCTGTTCATTGGCGGGAGGTTTGGGAAAAAAGACTTAGACAGCTTCGCCAACCAGCGCCAACTGATTTTGTTTCCCAGAATATTGCTCCTCCCTCTTCAGGGGGTTTTCGGCAAAGACTAAAAGGCTATTTTTTCTCTTTTTTGCAGAGAACTAAGCTTTTGCAAATGCTCGGATATTCCCAAGGGCCAATGGGAGGAGGCTTTGATAAATCTCGCCTTTTTGCTTTTCTGGCTTTTGCCGCTTTTTTGCTGGTTTTTTTTGGTTCAATTTTGAGCGGAATTTTGCTGATAGTGATTGCCAAGGATTTGCCCCGGCCAGACCGAATTGTCAGAAAAGAAGGTTTTGCTACTAAAATTTATGACCGCAATGAAAACCTGATTTATGACGTTTTTGAAACCCAAAAAAGAACTCCGGTTCAGCTTTATCAAGTGCCTGAGTATCTTCGCCAGGCAACCATTGCCATTGAAGATAAAGATTTTTATCAGCACCAGGGTTTTGACCCCAAAGGTTATTTAAGGGCTGTCTATAACATTGTTTTTCGCCACAAACTCCAGGGTGGCTCTACTCTAACCCAGCAGCTGGTGAAAAATGTTTTGCTTTCCCCCGAAAGAACGATTTTGCGAAAAGTTAAAGAATTTGTCTTGACTTTGGAAATTGAGTCCAAATACTCCAAAGACCAGATATTGCAGATGTATCTTAATGAAGCTCCTTATGGCGGCACTGCCTGGGGTGTCGAAGAGGCAGCCCGGACTTATTTTGGCAAAAGCGCTTCTGAGCTTAGCTTAACTGAGTCGGCGGTTTTGGCTGGCTTGCCCCAAAGTCCTTCTTACTACTCACCTTTTAGCGAAACTAAAGCCTATACCGAGCGGACTAAACAGGTTTTGCGCCGAATGCGTGAAGACGGCTACATTAGTCAGGAGGAAGAAGAAAAGGCTTTAGAAGAACTTGAGAGTTTGGAAATGGCTTCTCGCAGCGGCACCCTTCGGGCTCCCCATTTCGTAATGTATGTTAAAAAGATTTTAGAAGAAAAATATGGGGAAAAAGTAGTCGAGCTGGGAGGGCTGCGGGTGGTTACTAGTTTGGATTCGGAGTTTCAGCAAAAAGCTCAAGAGATAGTTACTGAAGAGATTGCCAAAGTAGAAAAACTCCATATTACCAATGGTGCGGTCGTGGCGATTGAGCCTCAGACAGGCGAAATTTTGGCCATGGTTGGCAGTAAAAATTACGAGGATCCTGATTATGACGGTAAATTTAATGTCGTCACTTCCAAAAACCGCCAGCCAGGCTCAACTATTAAGCCGGTCACTTATGTGGCCGCTCTTAAAAAAGGCTACACGGCCTCGACTTTGCTGATGGATACCATAACTCACTTTCCTGGAGGAGCTGGCAAACCCGATTATGTGCCCACCAACTATGACCTCAAAGAACATGGATCCTTGCAGGTGCGCTATGCCCTGGGCAACTCGATTAATGTGGCAGCGGTCAAAATGCTGGCCATGGTGGGTATTAAAGATATGCTCAAAACCGCTTATGAAATGGGTTTTAGTACCCTTGAACCAACCCAGGAAAATCTTTCCCGCTTAGGCCTGTCAGTCACTTTGGGTGGGGGTGAAGTTAGTCTGCTTGATATGGCCACGGCTTACTCGGCTTTTGCCAATGGCGGCCACCGAGTTGAACCAGTGGCAATTTTAAAAATTACTGACAAGGACGGCAATGTTTTGGAAGAATTTAAACCTTTTCCTGGCAAAAGAGTTTTAAGTGAAGCTGAGGCTTTTATCATTTCTGATATTCTTTCTGACAACAACGCCCGGTTAATGACTTTTGGGGAAAATAATCTCCTTAAGTTTAGTAATCGCCAAGTAGCCGCTAAAACCGGCACTACCAATGATAAAAAAGACAACTGGACGATTGGCTGGACCCCTCAAGTGATTGTCGGCACTTGGGTAGGCAATAATGACAATACGTCGATGAAGGCCGTTGTTTCCGGTGTTTCCGGAGCCGCCCCGATTTGGCGAAAAATAATCAGTGAATACTTAAAAGACAAGCCAGTAGAAAAATTTGAAGTGCCTTCGGGAATAGTGACGGCCGAGGTCGATAAAGTTTCCGGCTATCGGGCTCATGACGACTTTCCTTCCCGAACAGAATACTTTATTAAAGGAACTGAGCCCTCCGGATCAGAGGGTGAAGACCCGATTCATAAAAAACTCAAACTTTGCAAATCCCAAGGAAAGCTGGCAACGCCGGTTGATATTGCTCGAGGTGACTATGACGAAAGAGAGTATTTCATTTTTAAAGAAGAAGATCCTTTTGCCCAGCCAGGTGCAACCAATCGCTGGCAAGAAGGGATTAATGCCTGGCTTTCCAAGCAACCGGATGAACGCTACCATCCGCCAACAGACTATTGCGATACCCTAGACCAGGTTCATCTAGTTTTTCACTCTCCCCATGACCATGATCAAGTTGATTCTGAGTTTACAGTTAAAGTTGAGCCGGTTTCTGCTCATGAGATTGTCAAAGTAGAGATTTTTGTTAATGGCGAGTCTAAAAAAACTCTCTCTTCCCCACCCTATGAATTAGGTTTAACTTTAGAGGACGGAACTTATACGATCAAAGCCGAAGCCAGAGACGAAAAAGGCAACAGCGGCGGGGGAGAAATAAAAATTGGTGTTAATCGACCCTGGGACTGGAGTCCCTCACCTACCCCCACACTTACCCTCACTCCTTCGCCCGCTCCTTCTTCAACGCCAGCCCCTTAGTTGCAATCGTGTGTTAAAATAAAAAAAACTGAAAATGGAAGAGATAAAAAAACAAACTCCTTCTTTAGAAAGACTATTGGGCGAGTTTGACATTCCTGCTTTATCCCGCGATTCTCTTGATTCCCAGCTGGTGTTTTTAAATGGCTCTCCCCCTCTTTCAGTGAGAGAAGTTTTGCAATTGACCCGCGATGAAATAGCTGCCCCTGCACTTAAAGTTATTAACCGTGATGAAAAGCAGGAAATAGAATCTGAAAAGCATGGAGGGGGAGAAAGACCAAAGAGAGAAACTGGCCAGATAAGAGCCGCGTACGAGAAGATGAGAAATAGATGGGAGTCTGAGGCACCCAGAAGAGTTTTGGCGACTATTGTTGCCAATCCAGGCAAAGAGGCTCAATGGACAAAAACAGGCCTAAGAGGAGTGAGTGGAGATTTGATGGTGCCCGGCGAATATGAGTTCAGATGGTGGGCCTTTGTTTATGGAAGTAAAAAAGAAGGAATAGAGGTTGAGAGTTGGTGGGGAGACCTAAAGGGCCTTAATATTATGCATGCTCTTTTTATTATGAGAAGTAGAAAAAGCAGTTTAGGCCCAGAAGTCGTTGACAAGAAGAGGTTTGAAGAATTCTCAAGCATGACGTTGCCTCTTGTGGAAGACCGTGAAGAAGGCTTAATTGAAAATTTAAGAAAGGTTAATGAGCATTTCGAAAAAAGATAGTTCGGAACTTTTCTTAATTAACTTCTTAAAATAATTTCTTTTTTAGAAAGCTCCTTGGTGATTTTTTCTCTTATTGGTTTAATATCTTGGTCAGTTAAGTTACCTTTGGCTGATTGGTAAGTAATTCTGAAAGTTCTGGTGTCCCTAAATAGATCAATCAGCTCTACCCTCTTTATCAAAGGGCTGACCATTTTAATTGTTTCTTCTATTTCCGCGGCCGTAATTCCCGGCGGAACTACAAAAGAGAAATCTTCAACAATTGGCGGATATTTAGAAATCGGAGTGAATCTCTTGGCCTTGGTAGCAAAAGTAGTTAGCTCTTTTAAGTCGAGATCAAAAAAAGCGATTTTTCCGGGAAGACCGAGCTTTTTTAAAACACTGGGATTAATAAGGCCGAGAGTGCCAAGTTTTTGCTTACCAATAGTAATATCAGCGGTTTTAAGTTTCAGATAAATTTCTTCAGTCGAACTGGTGGGGGCGAAACTTGTGTTTTGTATTCCCAAGCTTTCCAGGATTGCTTCGACTGTTCCCTTGGCTTCTTGGTATTCTCCAGGAGAAATTAAGCCAGCTAGGCGCGGCCTTTCGTCCGGAAGCTGATTTTTTCCTTGGCTAGGATAAATATTGGCAATCTCAAAGATTTTTATCTTCTCATAATTGATGTTCTTAAGAGCTACTTCCAGTAAGCGGGGCAGAAGAGAGACTCGCAGGTAAAGCAAATCAGTTGACAGAGGGTTTGCCAGATAAAGCAAGTTTTTTTTCTCAATCCCCACCAGGTCTAGCAGCTGAGCACTGGTAAGGGAATGGGTCGGCGTTTCGGTAAAGCCCCAGAATTTTAAAGCCTCTTTTAGCTGGTTTTCCCATTCAAGCAGGGGCTCGGTTTGGCCGGGAAAGCTAATTGGCGGCAACTGATTGGGGAAGTTTTGATAGCCGTAAATTCGGGCAATTTCTTCAACCAAGTCCTCGGGAATGGCAATATCGCCCGCTCGCCAATGAGGCACTTTGGCAACCAACTTCTCTTGACTCTCAAGAATTTTAATTTCAAAGCCCAA
Organism: Clostridia bacterium; assembly: GCA_035529915.1. Lineage (GTDB taxonomy): Bacteria > Patescibacteriota > Microgenomatia > UM-FILTER-40-11 > UM-FILTER-40-11 > DATKVU01. Next base: position 20,472 of record DATKVU010000087.1, on the reverse strand, counting down.
GCTCTTTAAAATTTCCCCTGCTTGTTTAAGACTAATGTCAATGCCCATGATTTTGTCTAAGCGGGATTTTTCCAAACTGACTTTGAGGGCTTTAGGCGGTGAAGGATAAATATCAAAAAGCCGACTGGCTACTCTCGCCTCGGCCCAGTCTTTAAAAAGTAAGCTGGCTCGCTTCATGGCGGTCATTACTCCTTCAGGGTCAATCCCCTTTTCAAAGCGGCTGGCTGCCTCAGTCCAGAAACCCAAAGTCTGGCAGGAACGTCTGATTCGAAGCGGGTCATAGGTTTGAACAAAGAGCAAAACTCTTTTGGTTTTTTCATCAACCTCGGAGTTTTTAGCCCCCATAATTCCGCAAAGGTCAATAATTCTTTTTTCACCGTCCTCAATAATAATTGTTCCTGGCGCCAGCCGGCGAAGCTGGCCATCCAAAGTAATGATTTTTTCGCCTTTTTTGGCTTCTCTGACCGTCATTTCCGCCCCGAGAATCTTGTCATAATCAAAAGTATGCATTGGCTGGCCCAACTCCAGCATTAAATAATTGGAAATATCAATGACATTGTTTAAGCTCCTGATGCCCGAAGCCTCTAGCCGTTTTTGGACTTTTTTGGCTGAAGGCTTAATCACCACCTCATCAAAAACAAGAGCCGTAAAGCGAGGGACCAAAGAATTATCAGAAATCTTTACTTTTAAAGGCAAAGAGGTTTTCGGTTTGGAAATTGGGGGCGCTTTAATTGGCGTTAGCTTGGTTTCAATTTTAGAGTAAGGCAAGATGGCGGAGAGCTCTCGGGCAATCCCATAAACCGAGAGCGCATCCGGCCGATTGGTAGTCACCTCAATTTCATAAAGCCAGTCATTATCAAGCTTAGTCAGGTTTTGCACTGATTGGCTGCTTAGGGACAAGTATTTGGCAATTTCTTGAGCAGTCGCTTTGGTTTTTAAGTATTCTCTTAACCAGGAATCCAAAATTAAGATATTCATGTTTTAAAATTGTTCCAAAAATCTTAAGTCGCCTTCAAAAAGCAATCTAATATCAGCAATACCGTACTTCATCATCAAAACCCGCTCTACTCCCCAGCCAAAAGCAAAGCCAGTGTATTTCTCCGGGTCAATGCCGCCATTTTTTAAAACCTTAGGGTGAACCATACCGGCCCCACCAATCTCCAGCCAGCCTTCTTTACAAGTTCGGCAAATTTCTCCCCGCTCCAGTTTGCCGGTTCCTTTGCATTCCGAGCAAGAAACATCAACTTCAAACGAAGGTTCAGTAAACTGAAAGTGAGAAGGCCTTATTCTCGCCTGCCTTTCCGGGCCAAAGTATTTTTTGAAAAAGTAGTCCAAAGTGCCTTTTAAGTGAGTAATATTGATGTTTTCGTCAATGACTAAGCCCTCGAACTGATAAAACATTGGGGAGTGAGAAATATCTGATTGCCGGCGATAACATTTGGCAATATTTAACATTCTGATTGGCGGTTTGATGGCCTCCATTTCTCGCAGCTGGCCTGAGGAGGTGTGGGGAGTAAGCAAGCCACGGCCATATTTACCATGATAAAGATTGGCAACAAAAAAAGTTTCCCATTCGTCTCGGGCCGGATGGTTTTCCGGAAAATTTAAGCCTTCAAAAGCATACCAGTCCCATTCCACCTCTGGATACCTGACTCTTCTAAAACCGATCTGAGCAAAAATATCGGTAATTTCTTTAATTGTTTGGCTTATTGGGTGAAGGTGGCCTAAGCCAGGCTTTTTGCCGGGAAGAGTAACATCAAACCAGGCTTCTTTTTTAGCTCCGGTTTGGAGCTTTGACTGGGTTTGCAAAAGGGCTTTTCTGATGGTCTCTTTAGTCTCATTAATCAGCTTGCCGGCAACGCCTTTTTCTTGAGCAGAAAGCTTGGGGATTTGCCGAGTTAATTCATTTATTTTTCCCGCTCGGCCCAAGAACCTGACTCTGATTTCCTCAAGCTCTTTTTCATTTTCAGCCTCTAAAATCTGGCCAATAGCTTCGTTTTTTAAATTAATGATTTGGTCTTTAATCATCTATTTCTCTTTGTCTTTAATCTTATCACAGTCTTCGGGCTCAATAAATCCTTTTTGGGAAGCAATTTCCCTTAAAACCTCGGCCAGCATTTCCTGGTTGCAACACCCGGTTTTTTCTACCTCTGTTAAGAGGGCATAGTACTTGATTAAATCTGGCGGTAAAAAATAATGGTCTTCTTTTTCGCGCATTTTAAAAAACAAAAAACCGTCCTTTTATAAGGACGGCTATTAACCGTGGTACCACCTTATTTAAATTTATCCTTCGGATAAATCCTTATCGGGTGCTCTGTCCTGAGCTAGGCTCGAAGGACGACACACCTTTTCGCGTTTACGGGCGAATCCCGGGTTGAACTACTTATCCCGATAATGATCAGGATTTCCCCCAACCGGCTCTGGGGCGAACATCTCCCCTTCATTGCCTTTGACTTAATTGTTGGCCTAATTATATGACTTAGGTCAAAATTGGTCAAGTTGGAGAATATGGTGGTTTTTTGACAAACTTTTTGTAGTGTAATAGAATTAAAATAGAGTATTTGCGATGGATTCAACCGCCAAAATTTCCCAGCCAACGGAATTTCCCCTACCTCAATCTAACGAGGTTGCTCCTTCGCCGCCAGATAATTCCCTCCCGCCTTTGGTCAAAAACTCCAAAAAATATCTTTTTCCGGTTGCTGGCGGTTTGGCTTTTTTGATTATTTTCTCCGGGGCAATCTTTTTTCTCTCTCGTAAGTTTATTCGTTCATCAGCTGGCTCTCCAGAAGAATCAACAACCACGCCTTCTCCTACTTTGGCCCAAGACCTGGAAGCTCAGGCTATTCCAACTCCTTTTCTGCCGACTGTCACCCCAAAACCTCAAAAAAAAGTGCCAACCTTGACGCCTACTTCTACGCCCGATACAGGCACAGTATTGTTAAATTTTAATCTCCTTCATACTGATGAACCGATTGAAGGTTTTGAAGTTGAGATTTACCAAAGAGACAGTTTTGATATTTTTAAAAAAATCCAGGGGCAAGGAAGTAGTATTGAGATTGGCTCGCTTCCTCCAGGCGATTATCGAATAATGGTTAGATTCGGTGAGGTTTCTTCGTTAGCTCTTTGTGGCGTTGGCGGAGATGAAAAAGCGGGAACGTTTGAAATTACAGTACAGAGAGGCCAGAAAACAACCAAAACAGTCAATGTTTACCCCTATCCCGGTTTTTTGTATGTAAAAACCGAAGATTGGTATCCCCTGGCCAATGCTCAGGTTGAGTTAACCAATGAGGGGGGAACGAATACCTATTACTCAACTCAGACTGATGTTCTTGGTCGGGCGGTTGTCTATACTATCAACCCCAATCCTCATTGGCTAAGAATCAGAAAAGGAAATCTAACCTTCAGTAAAAAGTTAGAAAGCAATACCTGTTTGTGGATTGAAAAGCTTTTTGTCCCATTTAGCGTTTCTCGCTCAGATGTAAAAGTAAATTATACGATTAATGCCGATTATCTCTCTTTGATGACTGATTTGGTTATCGAGGATGTGCCCTTAAATATTTTATCCAATGCTGTTAATAGCAACTTCAACTATGATGATATTAGGAAATACACTTTTACTTCAACTCAATGTCCGGGACTTTTTGGTTTTACTTTTAAGTCAAAAAGTCTTAACTCTTATGATCAAACTACTAGTGTATTGCTAGAAAATGTTGCTTTAGGAACTTATAAAGTCTGTGCTTATGAAATTGGCAATCCGGGCGTCTATTATGCGAGCACTCATCCGGAGGTGACAGTTGACGGCACGCCTTTGAAAGAAGTCGGTCTTATTTATCCGGCCCCCCAGTAGCTGTAGGAAGTTATTTTTTCACTTCTTCAACAATCTTTTGAAAAGCCTCTGGATCTTCTTGAATCAGTTGGGCAAGAATTTTGCGGTCGAGCTCAATGTTTTTTTCTTTAAGAGCTTTGATAAATTGGCTATAGGAAAGATCGGTTTCACTTAGAGCCCCGCTAATGCGAGTAATCCAAAGCTGGCGCAAGTTGCTTTTTTTATCTTTTCTACCTGTATAAGCATAAACTCCGGCATGCAAAAGTGCTTCTTTGGCAACTTTGACCAGCCGACGCTTGGTCATTCGATAGCCCTTGGTTTGTTTTAAAACCTTTTTATGGGCTCTTTTTCTAGCATAACCGGTTTTAACTCTCATTTAACTCCTAAAACTTTTTTAATTTTTTTTCTTCGCGCTTGATCGAATTCCTTAAGCCCCTTAAGCCGGCGAAGCTGACTTTTGGTTTTTTTGCGACGCAAATGACGGGCAAAGTTAGAGGCATGAAGAATTTTCCCCCGGGCAGTGATTTTTACCCGGCGGACAAGTGATTTTTTAGTTTTCATCTTTTTTTTCATCTTTTTCTCCTTCGGGTTTTGAGCGCTGGGGAGAGACAATTAAGTAGATCTCTCTGCCTTGAAAGCGAGGCTCAGCCTCTTTTTTCGCCAGCTGGTCTAGTTCAATTAAAATTCGCTCGATTAATTTATAGCCAAACTCTCTTTTAGTAATCTGCCTTCCTTTAAACCTGATTCTAATTTTAACTTTGCTTCCTTCTTGTAGAAATTCTTTGACTTTTTTGAGCCTGGTATTAAAATCATTTTGAGCTATGAAGGGAGTAAATTGCACCTCTTTTAGCTCTCCTGGTTTGCGGCCTTTTTTCTCTTCTCTTTCCTTTTTGGATTCCAGATATTTGAATTTTTTAAAGTCAATGATTTTTGCCACTGGCGGTTGGGCTTTGGGCGACACCTCTACCAGGTCTTTTCCCTCTTTTTTCGCTCTCTGAGTCGCCTCAAAAATCGGCATCACTCCGATTTGTTTGCCGGTTTCGTCAACGACTCTAACTTCTTTAGCTTGAATGTATTGATTAATACGATAAAATTTTCTCACAGAAAATTTATGTCGCCGTTTACGTCTTGGAATCAAAAACTCCTGTCTCCTTGGTTTGCCAATAATTTATTTCACCAAAACAACACTTTAGTTTATCAAAATTACCTTTTTTTATCAATATCTTCCTTAATGAGTTTTAGGAACTTTTCTAGGTTCATTGAGCCTAAATCTTTTTCTCCCCGAGCACGGACGCTAACTTGGCCGGTTTTGGCTTCTTTTTGGCCAATGACCAGCATGTAAGGGACTTTTTCTTTTTCCGCGTCTCTGATTTTGGCTGGCAAAGTTTCGTCGCGCTCATCCAGCTCAACCCGAATTTCCTCTTGGCGCAATTTTTCTGTCACCACTTGGCCATACTCAAGAGCCTTTTCTGACACTGGCAAAACTTTTGCTTGGACTGGGGAAAGCCAAACCGGGAAAGCACCCTTGTATTTTTCAATCAAGAAAGCCATAACTCTTTCAATAGCCCCAATGGATGAACGATGAATAACGATCGCTTCCTTTTCCTGGCCATTTTTGTCAATATAAGTCAGGTGAAATCTTTTAGGCATAACAAAATCATATTGAACTGTAAAGGCAGTGTTTTCCACTCCCGCCACATTTTTCATCTGCACATCAATTTTTGGCCCGTAGAAAGCCGCCTCACCTTTAGCTTCATAAAAAGGGGCCTTACGACTGATTAATACTTGTCTTAAAACATTTTCGGCAAAATCCCAGGCTTCATCGTCTTTATAAAACTTTTTTTCGTCACGGCGGTCTCCCAGTGAAAGCCGATAGCGGTAATCCTCTCCTTTTTTCAAACCCAACACCGAAGAGACATCTTCAATTAAGTCTAAAACACTATTAATTTCCGGAATTGCTTGCTCTTTTTGGGCAATAATATGAGCATCAGCCAGACAAAAAAGCCTGACCCTCATCAGTCCAGTTAGTTCACCCGATTTCTCGTATCTAAATTGCTTCGCCAATTCAGCGTATCTTATTGGCAGTTCGCGATAGCTTCTTGGCCGACTAGCATAAAGCTCGAAATGGTGCGGACAAGTCATGGGACGCAGGATAAGCTCCTCTTTGTCAACCTTCATTACTGGATACATTGTTTCTTTGTAGTACGGAAAATGACCGGATTTTTTATAGAGATCAACTTTGGCTATATCCGGAGTATAAACATGCTTATATCCTCTTTTAATTTCTTCATCGACAATATATCGCTCAAGCTCTCGGCGGATAATTGATCCTTTTTCGGTAAAAAGAGGTAGGCCTTTACCCACTAAGTCTGAAAACACAAACAGGCCAAGATTCTGGCCGATAACTCGATGGTCTCTTTTTTTCGACTCTTCCAACAGTTTCAAATACTCATCCAACTCTTTTTGGGTTGGGGAACAAGTGCCGTAAATTCGGGTCAGCATTTTGTTTTTCTCACTCCCCTTCCAATAAGCGCCAGCGACTGAAAGAAGTTTGAAAGGTCCGATTTCCGAAGTATTTTTAAGATGAGGCCCAAGGCAAAGGTCAATAAAATCACCCAGTTGGTAAATGCAAACCTCTTTTGCACCTTTCTCTTTAACCAGGTTAGCAATCAGCTCTAGTTTATAGGGCTGGTCGGCAAAAAGTTTTTTAGCTTCATCAAGGGAAATTTCCTTTCGCACAAAACCCAAATTTTTCTTTCCTAGCTCTTCCATTTTGGCCTCAATCTTAGCAAACTCAGTCTCAGAGACTTTATCGCTTGCAGAAAAGTCAAAATCATAATAAAAGCCAGTCTCAATGGCCGGGCCAATCCCCAGTTTTGTTTTAGGCCAAAGCTCAATTATTGCCGCTGCCAGCAAATGGCTGCAAGAGTGTCTCATGATTTCAAGTTTTTCTTCCATTTTCTTTTCTTTCTTTTATTATATATTAACTAATAAAAAAACCGCCACTTTTAAAGAGGCGGTTGGAAACCGCGGTTCCACTCTTAATTTATTCTTCTTTTGGCTCGTTTACGATGAGTTTCGTTTCGGCTTTGAGGGTGGTGAGTCCTCATGCAAACGCCGAAAAATACTGTTTCAATTATATCTCATTGATTTGGTTTGTCAATGTTGTAAGATATATTTATAGCTTAAATTAAGATGGAGAAAAATGATTATCACTTTCAGATTATTGCCAATTTTTTGGCGGGAACCGGAGAGGCCAAAAAACTCTTGTCAGATTTAAAAGAATTTCTTGACTCCCATCATCAAAGCTACCGAGTTTTGAAGGTTACTCAACCGACTCCAATTAGCCAGCTTCCCCTTGACGGAAGAATAAAAATTACCAAGGGAGTGATTTGTTTGGGTGGCGATGGCACGGTTTCGGAAACAGTCGGTTATGTTTTGAATCATCAGATTAAAGCCCCGATTGCGATAATACCGGTGGGAACTGCCAACATTATTGCCGCTACCTTAGGCTTAAAAAAAGAAAAAGCCGGTTTTGACTTTCTTTTAAAAAACAAGCTGATTGAGGTTGATGTGGGAGTAACTCAATATCAAGATAAAAAACATTTTTTTCTTTTGGGCATGGGCCTGGGTTTTGAGGAAAAGTTTTTAAAACTAACCAAGGAAAAACTCAAAAAGAAAATGGGCGTTTTCTCATATATTTTGGCGGCTTTAAGCGAGCTTTTATCTTTAAGCAAAATTCCTCTGGTGCTTGAGTTTAAAGGCCAAAAGCATTCAGTCGATGTTTGTTTGCTGACAATTCTTAATCTGAAACCAAAGATTTTAAGTTTTTTTCCTCTTTTTGCCCATCAAGAAATTGAGGCTACTGATGGCCAGTTTAACCTTTATTTGGTTGAATATAGAAACTATTTTCAGGCTTTAGCGGGGACGCTGCTTTTTCACCTTCTTGGTCAAAAGAATTTTGGTTTGGTTAAATCTTTTTCTGCTCAAGAGTTTGTTTTGCGCTCAAAAAAGACCTGTGGGACCCAAGTTGATGGAGAGCTTCGCTCTTGCTTGCCAGTTAAGGTTTTTTTTCATCCTCAAGCTTGCCGTTTTTTGATTCCTTAAATTCAGTAAAAACAACCACTCTTTGGTTGTATCTTTGACTGGTTTTGTCAAAAACTCCGCGACAAGTAATTAAATTAAGTCTCTTTTTATCATTGGCCGCAAATACTTTCTCGAGCGGAAATTTGTTTTCAGCGAAAGTCTCTTTTTCAATAACCAGATAAACAAATTTTTTTTGGCTTTGGTCAAAAACTTCAATTTCATCCCCTATCTCAAGATTGACAAGCTGATAAAAAACTGCTGGTCCGGTTTTAGAGTCAAGATGACCGGCAAGAACCAGGCTACCCTTTTTCCCAAGTTGAATCTCATTTTGATACCAGGCAACCAGCCAAGGGTTTTGGGGCATTTCCATTTCTCCTTGGCTGTTTATGCCGACCGGAACAACTTCGGCCTCAACATTAATTTTAGGAATCACTAGCTTTTGTGGCCAACTTTGAGTTGGTTGGGCTGAATTTTCTTTCTCAATCCCGGTTGAAGAGCTCGACTTTTGACCCGGATAAAAAAGATAACCTACCAGGCTGCCCTCAACCAAGCCAGCTAGGATAAACAAAAAAAGAACTATTCGCCGCCAGTTGACCATTAGTGACCCCCTCCTAATCCTGTGACCGGTGCTCCTGGTACTGGTGTTGGCGTTGGCGTTGGTGTTTGCGCGAAAACCACTCCTGCCATTGTAAGCAAAGCAGCCACAAATGCAAGAGCATATCCCAAAATCATTTTTCTGGTCATTTTCTTCACCTCCTCTCTTGGATAAACCCAAGAGTATTTTTTTAAGTTAATATCGCTTTCAGATTCCAGTAAGAGTCGGGTAAGGCTTTGAGTGTTTTAACTCTTACTTAGTTTTAATGATTTTTATTAAATCTCTCGCTAAGCTGAGGACTCATGGATGAAAGATTGCCAGAAAACAGTTTTGATCCTCCCAGGATTGATCCTGAGAAATTAGCCAGGTTAGCAGCTGCGGGAACAATACTGGTTACTGTTTCTGCTTGCAAGCCCAAGCCGAAAACCGTTTCTCCTTTGGTCAAAAAAGTCCCTACTAAGGAGGCTCCTACTCCCACGCCCACTCCACCTCCGGTTGAAATTCCTTCGCCGGTACCACAAGAAGAGATGCTTCCTCTAAATCATCAAGAACTTTATGGGGAATTTACTCAAAGTTACGAGGATTGGCAAAGAAGGTATTTATCAACGACTAATTTGCCGCCAGAGCAGGTGCGAGTAATCAGGCCGGAAAACAACCAGGACACAGTTTCTGAGGGAATTGCTTACGGGATGATGATGGCAGTTAACATTGAAGATAAAGCGACTTTTGACCAGCTTTGGCATTATGCACAAGCGCACTTTAACGCTCATGAGTTAATGAGTTGGCGAGTGACGGCTCAGGGTGAAATCCCTGACCCTAATTCAGCGACTGACGCTGATTTGGATATGGCTTACGGTTTGGTAATCGCTGACAAAACTTGGGGTGGATACAGAGAGGAGGCTTTGGGACTACTGGAAAAGATTGCCCGCGATGATATTGAGGCAAACACTTTTGTCCTCAAGCCTGGAGATGCTTGGGGCGGCTCAAATGCCTTAAACCCCTCTTACTTTTCTCCTGGCTATTTTGAGCTCTTTCGACAGTACACGGGAGAGGAAATTTGGTCTTTGGTAGCGGCTAAATCGCGGGAAATTCTTGATAAAATCGAGCAAAAACATGGTCTGTTTCCCAATTGGGCCACTGCCGAGGGAAATCCGGTAACTGAGCCTGATATGGGTAAGGGCTCATATACTTTTGGATATGATGCGGTTAGGGTTCCTTGGCGCCAGGCAATGGCGCTTTTATGGTATGCTGACCAACCAGAAATAGCTCAAAGCGCCCGGCTTCAACTGGAAAAGGTCAATTCTTGTCTAGGCCAAGCCAATCCAGGAGAAATTGTTGATGGTTATGGGAAGCAAGGCCAGGTAGTGGGAGAATATCATAATGCTGCTTTTGTAGCGGCTGTTTCTGCCTCAAGTATTGTTTCCCCAGAGCCGGAAAGAAAAGCTGCTTTGGTGGAGGAATTGATTCGTTTAGACCACCAAGGCTACTATCATGATAGCTTGCGGGCTTTAAGCTTGCTTCTTTTAAGTGGAGAAATGGAGCATTAACTGGTGGGCGATACAGGATTCGAACCTGTGACCTCCTCGATGTCAACGAGGCGCTCTGACCAACTGAGCCAACCGCCCTCATTGCTTATTTTATCAAATTTTGGTGGTAAAAAACAATCGGATTAGCCTGCCTGGGTGGCCATGTAGCGGTCTCCGGAAAGAAGGAATTTAGAGCCGGATTTTTTAAACTGAGCCCAATAATAATTTCTCTTTTTCGCTTTTTTATTCCAGGCTTCTAACCATAAAGATGATTCTTGAATTTGAGCTCTAAGCTCGGCAATTCTTTTTTTAAGTTTTTCAAAGAAACTAAGATGATATTTGCCCACAACCGGAGTTTCTTGGAGGGTGGCTATTTCTGCTTCTTTGGCTTGGCCGGCCAACTCGCCCACTGCCTGGGCTAAATTCTTAATCTCATCTTGAAGAGTCTCAACTTTTACTTGGGTTTTTTCTTGGTCTCGACTAAAAAGAACTCTTTCTTCTCGTCTTAAGACTTCTGCCTGTCTTAGGCGAGAGCGATAACTTTTTTCTAATTCTGCTTCATTTTCATAAAGAGAAGATTCGTTGGTTGGGCCAGAAGTATTAAAAGGCCAGACTGCTTGTTTAATATTGTCAAGACCGTCTTTGACAAGAGTATCTTTGGTGGTTGAGGCAATGTCAGAGCCAAGCTCACGAAAAGCTTCCAAAAAAGAGTCCTGGTGACGGGGCTTGTTTTTGGCTTGATTTCTTTTTGAATTGCTCATTTTTGGTCTCTTGACCAATCTTTACTACAAAGAGGCTAAAAAGTCAAGCGTTTTTTGGCGCCGAAGAAGACTGGCAAGATAATATTTTTGGCCTTCTAAAGCCTTTTTTTCTTCCTCGGTTTTGGCACTAGCAATTAATTTTTCAATTTCTTCGGATTTGACCTCGATTTTTTCTTTCTCAGCAATTTCTCCCAAGACAAATTCCAAAGCCAGGCTTTCTTCAACTTGACGGCGATATTCTTGGCGGATTTCTTCAACGGTTTTTCCGGTTGAGGCCAAATATTGGTCAAGTGTTAAACCGAGTTTTTGAGTCTGTTCCAAGAGCTGGGATAGTTTTCTGGCTACTTCTTCTTCCACTAATAAATCACAAACCCCAACCTTGATATTTCTTAAAAGCCAATCAATGGTCTGGTTTATTTTTTCTTCTCTTTCCTCTTCGGGTTTTTTCGCCTCTTTTTTTTCTTCACCCTTTTTGGGAGTCCAGATTTCTCCAGCTGCTTTTTGTTTTTTTAACTCTTCTTGATAATTTCCCAAGTCTAGCTGGGGTTTTTCGCAAGAGATGAACTTAATTTGCCAGGCCTCACCCTCTTTGTCTGAGATGAGCTCCACTTTAGGTGTCATTATCGGGTTAAGGCTTAGCTCGGAGACGGCTTTTTGATAATAGTCAGGAAGAAGCTGCTGGAGGGTTATTTCCAGCAGTTTTTCCGGGCCGAGTTTTTCTCTGACTAATTTTTCCGGTGCTTTGCCTTTGCGGAAACCCTTGATTTCTATTGCTTGACTTGCCTGGACAATTGTTTTTGTCTGAGTTTGTTTAATTTTTTCCCAGGGAATGGTGACCAAAATTTCAAAAGCATTTTTTGGCAAACGAGTTATTTCGAATTCATCATTACTCTTTTTTTGCGGCATTTTGGGAGTTCCCTTCTTATCCTCGATGTCTGGCTCCATGATATTGGACTGGCTTTGCGAAAGAGTCTTTTTTTAAAGAAAATCTTTTTTCCAGCCAGGCCAAGGGCTTTTTTGCGGGCAGAGTTTTATCTTTAGCTTGTTTGGCTTGATTTTTCATTTGATTGATTTTATCACATTTGTTTGCTTGACAAAAGAGATAAAAAATGGAACCATATTCTAGAAATCACGTCCATGATAAAAAAGTTTTTCTTATGCCTACTTTTTTTTGTTCTTTCGCCTCTGGTTTTAGGCTCAGTGGTCTATTTAACTAGCTTCCCGCCTCAAAAAAAAGTTTTGGGAGAAAAAGCTTCCCTTCCTCAATCGAAAAGTTATTTGGTGACTCTTCCAGAGGAAACGGGAGCTTTAGCTCCAACAATTAAACTTGAGGATTCCACCCCAGTGATTATTGAAAATTACCTTCGTTACTACCGCTCCCCCCTTTTGCCATATACAGAAACACTTCTTAAGGCAGCCGAAAAATATGGTGTTAAGCCCCAGTTAATGGTGGCGATTGCCCAGCAAGAGTCTAATTTGGGCAAAAAGTCACCCCCTGAATGCCACAATGCCTGGGGTTGGGGAATTCATACCAAAGGAACAAAATGTTATGACAGTTGGCCTCAGGCAATTGAAAGTGTCACTGCGGGAGTTGCTGCTGATTATTGTGCCAAAGGCTATTGTGAGGATGCTTGTTTGATGATGAAAAAATATGCTCCGAGATCAGAGGGTTCCTGGTGTGCCGCAATAAATCAGTTTTTGAAAGAGATGGAAACAGGGTTTTTCTAAGAGATGGCCGCTCCTTACGACTCTTATAATTATCAAGCCTATTGGGAAAACCGCTCTTATGAGGATGATTGCGAAAGGCTGGCTCTTACCAAGTTGTTTAAAAAGCTAAAGCTGCGAGAATCCCTGGTTGATATTGGCGGCGGCTTTGGTCGCCTTTCTGATTGCTATTGTCCTCGGTTTAAAAAATGTTTAGTTCTTGATCCTTCCCAGAAACTACTGAAAATTGGTCGTCAAAAGACAAAAGCCAAAAATCTGTCTTTCCGACTAGGAAGTTTGCCCAATCTTCCTTTAAAGGATAAATCATTTGCGGTAGCTTTGCTTATCCGCGTTAGTCATCACCTTCCCCAGCTTTTACCAACCCTAAAAGAAATTCATCGGATTTTAAAAAAAGACGGTTTTGTAGTTATTGAAGTGGCCAACAAAATTCATTTCCCGGCCAGAATAAAAGCTTTTTTTAAGGGAGACTTTAATTTTGTCCGAGATTGGCGACCGGTTGAGCGGCGTAGTCCCGAGTATATTTCTCAAAAAACAATTGCCTTTTCTAATCATCACCCCCAAAAAGTTGTTAATGATTTAAAAAAGACTGGTTTTTTAATTGTGGAAATGCTTTCGGTTTCTAATTTTCGCAGCCCCTTGCTCAAAAAAGTTTTTCCTGAGTCTTTTTTACTTTTTTTGGAAAAGAAAACTCAAGAACTCTTGGCCAAGTTTTTCTTTGGCCCCTCAATCTTTATCTTAGCTAAGAAAGAATGACTTTTTATTCTACTATAAGCTTGAGGTATGATAGTTTCTTCTTCTTTAAAAAGCCTAATGTTATAAGCTAATTCAGGGCTTGACAATAGTAATTTTTTATGTTATTCTCTGGCTTAGATCCTGTGGTGTTGACCTTTCCTGGCCATACTGCGGGATTTTTTTTGGGGCAAAAATTAGCTATAATGGTCATAAGCCAGAGTGCTGGAATGGTAGACCCGCCTGCCTTGCCGAGGTGGCGGAATTGGTAGACGCGCACGGTTTAGGACCGTGTCCGATAAGGGTGAGGGTTCGAGTCCCTCTCTCGGCACAAGTACGGCGGGCAGGCAGGCACTTGTTCGCTTGCCCACCGAAGCGGTAGCGGAGGTGGGAGTCTCCCCTCTGGCACCGCCTAAAATGAAAAAAAAATTTGTTTTTATCGCCATATTTCTGTTGGTGCTCCTGACGGGGTTTTCCCTTTATCGACGTTTGATGGCTGCTCGTTCACCTGCCTTTAGTGTCGAAAAAGTAACTCTTGGCGAAATGCAAGTTTCCACTTCTGCTTCTGGCGAAATTAAAGCCGAAAAAGAAGCTACCCTTAAATTTCAGACCTCAGGCCGTCTGGCCTGGGTGGGCGTTAAAAAGGGAGACAGGGTTAAAAAAGGTCAGGCAATTGCATCTTTAGACAAAAGAGATTTGGAAAAAAGATTTAAAAAAGAAATGAATGATTATTTAAACGAACGCTGGGATTTTGAGCAAACCCAGGACGACTATGAAGAAACCAGGGGCAGAAGTCTGGTTACCGATGAAATACAAAGGATTTTGGACAAAGCCCAGTTTGATTTGGAAAGCTCGGTTTTGGATGTGGAAATTGCTGATTTGGCAGTTAAATTTGCCACTATTTACTCGCCGATTGAGGGAATTGTGGTGGAGATTAGTGACCCTTACCCTGGCGTAAACATTGTCTCTACTACCACCAAGTTTAGAATTGTTGACCCAGAAACCCTCTATTTTGAGGCTAAAGTTGACGAATCGGAAATTGCTAGGGTAAACGAAGGAGATAAAGCGATTATCAAGCTGGATGCTTTTCCCAACCAAGACTTCGAGGGTCAGGTAAACAAGATCGATTTTGAGGCGACCACGACTGCTAGTGGTGCCACCGCTTATAACGTTTTAGTTTCTTTTTCCGGCAGTTTGGAAAATCTGCGGCTAGGGATGAATGGCGATGTGGAAATTGTTCATGCTTCAATTCCCGATGCCCTTTTACTTCCTATTTCCTCCCTTTCGGAGAAGCAGGGAAAGACTTTTGTTTGGAAAGTGGAAAAGGAAAAAGCCAAGGAGGCAGAAGTAGTCATTGGTCAAATTAATGACGAGGCAGTTGAGGTAGTTTCCGGGTTGTCAGAGGGTGATTTGGTGGTTACTTCTCATATTAGCCAAGTAAAAGAAGGAATGGCAGTCAAGCCTTAGGACAAAATGGTTAACATGGAGCTTTCGGAAGTTTCCAAGGTTTATCAGCTGGACGGAGTGGAAGTTCGGGCTTTAAACAAAGTTTCTTTGAAAATAAATAAAGGAGACTTTGTTTCCATTGTCGGACCTTCAGGTTCCGGAAAGTCCACACTGATGCATATCCTGGGTTTGCTAGACAAGCCTACCTCAGGAAAAGTCAGGTTGGAAGGAAAAGATATCTTTTTTGACAACGACCGGCGCCTGGCAGAATTAAGAAATCAAAAAATCGGCTTTGTTTTTCAATCTTTTAATTTACTCCCCCGAACTTCGGCTTTGGCCAATGTCGAACTTCCTTTGGTTTATGCTGGTCTTTCTCTTAAAGAGCGACTGCTTCGGGCCAAAGAAGTTTTAGCGGCAGTGAACCTGGAAGAGCGATTAAACCATTTTCCCAATCAGCTTTCAGGTGGTGAAAAGCAGCGGGTTGCCATTGCCCGAGCTTTGGTGAATAATCCGAGCATTATTTTGGCAGACGAGCCGACCGGCAACTTGGATTCAAACTCAGGAAAAGAAATTTTGCAGATTTTCAAAAAACTGCATCAAAAGGGCCATACCGTGGTTTTGGTGACCCATGATTTGGAAATTGCCCGGACCGCCAAAAGGATGATTAAAGTTAAAGACGGAGAGATTGTCTAACCGATGGAAATTGCCGAAACCCTGAAACTATCAACGGCTGCTCTTAAAAGAAATAAGAGCCGCTCATTTTTGACCATGCTGGGGGTAATTATTGGGGTTTTTTCTGTCATTACCCTTGTTTCTTTGGGAACCGGGTTGAAAAATTACATTACCCAGCAGTTTGAAGCCTTAGGTGCGAACTCTTTGTATATTATGCCGGGAAAGTTTGCTGGTGAGGGCGAAGGTTTTTCTTTTGGCGCGCCGCCCAATTATTCCGGTAGCAAGCTGAAAAACTCTTTGGTGGAAGAGATCCAAAAGCTGGGAGAACCGATTACTGATGCGACTGGCTATATTGAAGTGCCGGGACTCGCGAAGTTTCGCCAAAACCAAATTCGGGTAACCGTTTCCGGTGCCTCACCGAAAATCACCAGTTTTGTGATTGTTAAAATGAAGGAGGGTCGTTTTTTTAATACTTCAGAGGTAATTACCAGCCGCCAGGTAGCAGTAATCGGCGCTAAGGTGGCCGAAGAGCTTTACCAAAACAAAGAATCTCTTGGAGAAGAGATTATTATCAGCGATAGTCGTTTTAAAGTAATTGGCGTTTTGGAGAGCATGGGAACAGGCATGATTGGTGGTGAGATGGATAAGGTTGTTTTTATCCCCTACACCGCTTCTCAAAAAGTATTTGATATTGATAGCTTGCAAACGATTATGGTGAAGTTTAGCGATAAGGACCGTTATGACGAGGCAAAATTCAAGATTAAATCCCTGCTTTTGCGGACTCTTGACGAAGAAGATTTTTCGATTATTAACCAGGGTTCGATTCTCTCAACGATTTCCTCAATTCTCCAGGTTCTGACCGTTGCTTTGGGCGGGATTGCCGCCATTTCTTTACTGGTCGGCGGGATTGGGATTATGAATATTATGTTAGTTTCAGTAACCGAGAGAACTCGGGAGATTGGGGTGCGCAAAGCAGTCGGTGCCAAAAATACAGATATTTTAGGCCAATTTTTGGCAGAAGCGGTTTTTTTAAGTTTAGTTGGAGGTTTGGTGGGAGTAGCTTTGGGAGTTTTAGGTGCTCTAGTAGTTAGCCAGCTGATTTCTGCTAGTGCTTTTTCCTGGTGGTCGGTTTTGCTGGCCCTGGGAGTTTCTTGCTTAGTAGGAATTGTTTTTGGGGTGATGCCGGCTGCCAAGGCAGCCAAGCTTGACCCAGTTGAGGCGCTTCGCTATGAATAAAGGCTTGAATTTTTTTAGCCGAGTTGATTAACTTAAAGGGTGAAGAAGATTTTAATTGTCTGCTTGTTTTTCCTTCTTTATTTGGCCAGGCCAGCAATGGCGGCTGATAAGACCAGTCAACAATATTATGAGGATTTTTTAAAGTCTTTTCGCCAATACCAGTCTTTGGTTGAGCCTTTTAAGACTAAAAAAAGCCAGCACCAAGCCTTTCAGTCAGTAACCACTCAAGCTGAGCTTTTAGGGGTCTCCCAAGAGCTTTTGAAGGCAGAAATAAAAGCCATAAGCGATTACACTCATTTTGTTAAAACTTACTTGGCAGAAGCGACCCAGATTTTAAATTATCAGGAAAACTATCTTTATGTAAAGCTGGATGATGAAGTTACTTTTCTTAAGCTAAGCGAGCAAAAAGCTTCCTCACTCTCTTCTTTGGCAGAAGCCAATTCTTTGGCTAAAGATTTGGAAACTCATTATCAAAGAATTACGCAAATGGCTTATCAGACTAAGTCAATCGTAGAAATTGCTTCAGCTCAGAAAATATTTACTAACCTAGGAGTAGAAAGAGAAAAATTAGAAAAGTATTTGAGCGAGCAAGACCAGCAAGGAAGCCAGTTTTTGGCTGCTAAAGAAAAACTTTCTGCTCTTGAGACTGAAACTAAAGAAATCAAAGAAAATCTTTCCCAGGCTGAAAGTTTAAAACGGGGTTTTGGTAGTAGCGGTGGCAAAAACCTGGCTGAAAAGATTAGAACTGAAATTGATGAAGCATTAAGCAAAATTAAGCAAGTACTGACTGGTTATCAAAACATTGTTTTTAGTTTAAAGTAAAAATGAAAAAAATCTTGATGGCACTTTTGGCTTTAAGTTTTGTTTTTGCTCTGGTTTTGCTTTTTTTGTATTTTCAAAGCAAATCAGAAGTACCAACAGTCAGTTTACCTTTTGTTGAAGAAAAGCTAACTGCCACCCCTTTTCCTTCGCCTACAACTATTCCTTCTGGTCCCCTTTATGAAATTGAGGCTGACTTGAAAATGATTGAAAAAGATATTGACAAAATGAAAGAAGATACTCGTTTCACTCCTCCCGAGTTTCTTTTTGACTTAGGTCTCGAACCCTAGTTTAGATTTAATTTTCGCCTTTTATTTGGCTTTTGAGATTTTTTTTGTATAATGGGGGTATGGGCAGTGCTCCCTTGGCTGACCTTTTAAGACCCGAGACTTTTGCTGACTTTGTTGGCCAAGAGCATCTGGTGGGCGAAAACGGGGTTTTAAGAAAACTGGTAGAGAAAGATGAGCTGGTTTCAATTATTTTTTGGGGACCGCCCGGTTGTGGCAAGACCACTTTGGCCAAAATTATTGCCCAAAAAACCAAGAGTCACTTTATCCATTTTTCCGCTGTTTCTTCAGGCATTGATGAAGTTAAGAAAGTAGTTGCCCAAGCTAAAGAAAGAGGACCACTTTTTAAGCAAAGAACAATTCTTTTTGTCGATGAAATTCATCGCTTTAATAAACTCCAGCAGGATGCTTTTTTGCCTCATGTTGAGGACGGGACCATTACTCTTATTGGTGCGACCACGGAAAACCCCTCTTTTGAAGTGATTGCTCCTCTGCTCTCTCGCTGCCGAGTCTTTGTCTTAAAAAACTTGGATGAAAAAGATTTGGATAAAATAGTTGAACGAGGAATAAAAAAACTCAAAGTCAAGATTAAGGCTGATGCTCGGGCTTTTTTGATTGAGTCAGCCAATGGTGATGCTCGAGCGGTTCTTAATGTTTTGGAAATTGCTGCTAAATTAGGAGGCAAAACCTTGAGCTTAAAAGATATTGAAGAAGCCTTGCAAAAAAAGACCTTGCTTTATGACAAGGCTGGCGAGGAACATTATAACCTTATCTCAGCCGTTCATAAGTCTTTAAGAGGCTCAGACCCGGATGCCGCTATTTACTACACTTTAAGAATGCTGGAAGCAGGAGAAGACCCTTTGTATGTTGCCAGGCGTCTAGTCCGCTTTGCCTCAGAAGATATTGGCAACGCTGATCCTGAGGCTTTGGAGCTTGCCGTAGTCGTCTTTGATGCTTGTGACCGAGTCGGTATGCCAGAATGCCAAATTTTTCTGGTTCAGTTGGCTGCTTATCTGGCCCAAGCGCCGAAAGATAATAGTGCCTATATTGCCGAGACCAAAGCTTTGGAAGATGTTAAAAAATATGGTAACCTGCCTATTCCTCTTAAACTGAGAAACGCTCCCACCAAGTTAATGAAAGACTTAGGCTACGGCAAAGACTATAAATACGCCCATAATCATACTAAAGAAGAGTTAAAAGAAGAAGTTTATCTTCCAGACAAGCTTAAAGGTAAAAAGTACTATCTTCCTAAGAAGAAAAATAAGTGAGGCTGGAAGGATTCGAACCTCCAACCAACTGCTTAAGAGTCCGCCAGCTGGCGGATCTACCGCTGAGCTAATTTTTTTATAAATTCTCTCCCGCGGAAAGATTTTAGCTCCTTTTCTCTCCTTATTGCCTCAACCCTATTTGCAAATTCCTCCTTATAAATGAGTACCCAAGGACCTTGATTTTTAAAGGTAAAACTAGTCCTTTTAGTGGGCAAAATTTGATTGTGTCTTTGTATTCTTTGCTCTAATTTAGAAGTTTGACCGATATAAATTCTACCTGTTGTTTTGCTTTTAATGGCATAAACACAGTATGTCATTGTGAGGCGTGGAGGATTCGAACCTCCGACCAATCGCTTAAGAGGCGACTGCTCTACCGCTGAGCTAACGCCCCAAATAAATCTCTTAAGAGTCCGCCAGCTGGCGGATCTACCGCTGAGCTACAGCCCCGTGGTGCGCCAGGGGTGATTCGAACACCCGACCCCTTGTTCCGAAGACAAGTGCTCTGATCCGCTGAGCTACTGGCGCTCAAACACCCGCTTGATAAACCTGCCTAAATTATACCATTTATGGGTGGAAAATTCTCCTTACTTGAAGACTCCGATTAGCTTGAGCCAGAACTTTTCCCAAAGATTAAAACGAGCTTCGGTAAGAATGGAAGATGGCAAAACTTTGAGTTTTTGCATGGGTAGCTCTCCCCAAGAAAATTCAAACTCCCCTTCTTGGCTGGCTGAGTTAATACTAAATTCAATTTCCACTATTTCTCCTGGTTTTACTTTCTTTTTTTCTCCCAAGGCAAGGTTGGAAACTTCAATATCGCCCTTAGTTTGGGCGGGAATTTCTACTGCTTCTTTATCTCCCCAAATTGCTTGACCAATATTTTTAATAGTGATTTTGCCTTTATAGCTTGTTTGGGTGGGCATAAATGAAGGCAGTAAAATCGACTTGACTTCATATTGGTTTATTTGTTTTGGCCACCAGCTTTCTTTAGGCATGGACTTGACTAGATTATATTGGGGGTAAGGCTGGCCGTCTTTATCAAACCAGGAAAAAGGAGCAAAAAGTTCGCTTTGGTAGTTTAGGACAAAAGGAGTAACAGCGACAACCCGGTCATCTTCAAGCCAGACTCTTTCTAGGGCATCTTTAAGATAGGTAGCGGCGGTAACTTCATCATAGTATTTTGTGCCACTGGGCCAGCCGGTTTCAGTAATAAAAACCGGCAAGGTTTTCTGAAGACCAAAATGATTTTTTAAAACCCAAAGTTCCCACTCATAACCTTTAATGCTTACTTTGCCTGTTTCCCAGGGTTTGCCGACAAAGCCGTGATTAGGATAAGAATGGGAAGCCCAACCATCCAGTTTCTCAAAAATATCTGGGACTTCGGCCTTCATTTCTCTTAAAAAATAATAGGCGTCCATAGTTTCTTTAGAGTTTGGCGCTGCCAAATCCAGGCCCGCATTTAAGATTTTAAAATTCTGGTTTTTGCCTTTAAGCTTGGC
>DATKVU010000086.1:0-2587 GCA_035529915.1 Clostridia bacterium | reverse complement strand
AAGAAGCCCTAAAGGCAGCCGAAAGCCTGCCGGAAACCTTCACAGTTCAAACAGCCAACGGAGGCTTCCACTACTACTTCAACTGTCCCGACATAGAAAAAGGCATGAGAATGAAAAACGAAGCAGGGGAAATCAGAACAAACGGAATGTTTGTTGTCGGGCCATGGTCAACACTTGAAGGCGGCAAGCAATACACGCCAACAAAATTCTTCCCCGTAGCCACAATAACAAAAGCGGATATAGAAAAGGCTTTCGCAAAATGGCTCTCTGGAGAAAAAGAAGAAGGCCTACAAATCAAAAGGCAGGCGGACAAAACCAGGAGCGGAAAAGAATTCGGCATAGTTTACCGCCTGATAAAAAAAGGCAGGACAAAAGAACAGGTCTACAGCCACATGCAGATTTACGACAAGTGGGCAAATGCACCGGAACAATACAAGGAACACACCTTCAACGCGGCACAAAAAAGGTTTGAAAAAACAAAAATAGTCGGAATAGGTTTCGGAGACACAGGGCGCTTCATTCCTAAAAGGCTTGGTGAAGAAATACTTGACTGCGTAAAAATAAAAACGCTTAAAGGCAGCGGAAAAATATACCGCTACTCCGGCGGAATATATTTAGATGATGGAAAAGAAACAATAAAAGAAATGTGCGCCGAGTTTCTAAAAGACCAATACAGCCAAACCAGGGCAAGGGAAACAATCTCATACATTGAAGCCACAACATACGCTTCACCTGAAGAAATAGACCACAGCTGGATAAACCTTGAAAACGGGCTGCTTAACCCAATAACCAAAGAATTCAGGGAACACAACCCCGATGTGTTTTCAATAACCCAAATTCCAATAAATTACGACCCCACAGCAGACTGCCCGGTATGGAAACAAAAAATAGGAGAAAAAACAGACGGGCCCACAAGAAAAGTCTTAAAGCAAATGTTTGGCTACATCTTTGTTCCTGGGCAAAAATACCAGGTTGCCTTCCTTCTTTATGGCCCAAAAAGAACCATGAAGTCAACAACGATAAACGTTTTAGAGGCAATAATAGGAAAAGAAAACACGACCTCTTTCTCGCTCCAGTTCCTGTCAGAAAACCAGTTTGCGCCAGCCTACCTTTACGGAAAGCCACTAAACATTTGCGCCGACCTGACAACAAAGGCGCTTACAAACACAGGAACATTCATGGCAATAACAGGCGCAGACAAAATAAGCGCCGGAAAGAAAAGGGAACACATGGTAAGCTTTTACCCAAGCACAAAACTCATCTTCAGCTGCAACGAAATACCGCCAACCACCAACAAAAACACTGCGTTTTACAGAAGATGGATTTTGCTGAACTTTGACAAGCAAACCCCTGAAACAGAAATTGACTATTCTTTGCCTGAAACGCTTCAAAAAGAACTCCAAGGCATATTGAACTGGGCCCTGGAAGGCGTGCAGGAGCTTCTTGAAAACAACGGGTTTAGCTACTGGCTCTCATCAGAAGAGGTAAAAGACCTTTACGAAAGGAACAGCGATTCGATAACAAGCTTTGTTTTCAACTGCATTGACATGGAAGATGATGAGGGGGTAATAAAAAAGAGGGAGGTTTACAAAAAATACAAGGACTATTGCAGCCAGGAAGGCCTAAGGCTTGAGAACCAGATAAAGTTTGGGCGCGTGTTTTTGAGTACGACCGGTTGTGGAACCTGCCGGGAGAATGTTATTCCTGCTTATCGGGGTGTTTCTTTTAAGGCTCAAACCCCCTCAGAAGAGCCGCAACAGCGATTATAATAGGTATAATAGATTTAACCCCATATCCATTACAGTAGGTTTAGTAAAAAACGATACAGTGGTAAAACTATGTTATCTATACTTAAATATACTAATATTAGCTATATATTGTGTTTTATGTTTTTCATCATACTTCCATCGGCCCTTTGATGAAGGGATGAGCAAAATAGTCTCGGATGTGGGGCCAGCAATAATCACAATATATGTAGGAGATTTTGCCTTGGATGGTGATGTGGTTGCGTGGGTTGGGTTGCCTGTGGCATTTGTAGCAGGCGCATCTGGTTAGGTTTGGGTTCATGTTTGGGGCCTTCCGCAGATGGTGTTGATGTAGTGCTGGTTTATTTGGTTTGTTTGTTCTGGTGTGAACCTGTGGGCTTTGGCGTATGTTCTGAGCTGGAAGGGTGTTCTGAATAGCTTTTGGGTGTGTGGGTTTGTTCTCCAGGCGTTTTTCCAGCTCTGGGGTACCTTTGGGTTTGGGTTCCATTTTCGTAGCCTTAGGCTGGGTGTTGTTGGTTCTTTGGCTTGGAATGCATGTTTTTGTAGTGGTGGGAAGGTCTTTTCTATTTGGTAGGCTCTTTGTCGGGTTATTTCTTCCCACACCCCATACCTTGCGGAGTGCCTGTAGCCGATTACTTCCTTGGTTGGGTTCATTTTTCCGCCTGTTTCCATCCCATTTTTTTGCCTACTGCCAGCCAGTCCTCTTCAAGTATTGCATAGTGCATTGGGTAGTAGTTTTTGAAAAAGCTTTTTATTATGCAAACTTGTTTTTTTTGTATTACTGCTTTTTGGCAGGTTATTTTTGTGGATTTTGTCCATTC
>DATKVU010000085.1:0-1128 GCA_035529915.1 Clostridia bacterium | reverse complement strand
AAGGAGGTCGAAATGACAACAGAAAAACACTTAATACCAGCAAACGTTAGCCCAGTTTCGCTTTTCCAAGGAAATAAACTTGAGCCATTTTTAGCTAAAGTTAAAAGGGCTGTTGATGAATTTGTGCCGGATGTTGAAACGGCAAAAGGAAGGGCTGAGATTGCATCCTTTGGTTATAAAATATCTCAAACAAAAGTGGCTATTGATAAAGCAGGGAAAGACTTGGTTGCCAAACAAAAGGCTGAAACAAAACTTGTCGATAATGACCGTAAGCGGTCAAGAGACTTCCTTGATGAGCAAAGAGACCGGGCAAGGCAGCCATTAACCGAATGGGAAGAAGCCGAAAAAAAGGCTCTTGAAGCAGAAGAAACCAGAATACGGCTTGACCGAGACCACACCGAAGCTCTTGAATTTCATGCTCTTTGGTTGAAGGAAAAGGAACTTGATGCGCTCAAGGCCAAAATTGAAAAAGAAAAGGAAGAACAGCGGAAAAAAGAAGAAGCTGAACGGATTGAAAAAGAGCGTATTGAGCGTGAAGACCGGCTGAAAAAGGAAGCCGCTGCCGCCGCTAAAAAAGAAGCTGAAGAAGCTGCGGAACGTGAAATAAAGGAAGCAAAAGAGGCTGTTGAAAGGGCTGAACGTAACAGGATTGCATTAGAGGAAAGAACAGCACGAGAAAAACAGGAGGCCATAGACAGGACTAAACGGGAGGCCGAAGAAAAAGCTGCGAAGGTTGAGGCAGACCGATTCAGAAAAGAGGCCGAGGAAAGAGACAGGAAAGAAGCTGAAAGAATTGCAGCCGAGAAAAAGGCCGCTAACCTTAATCACAAAAAAAGAATAAATAATGAAGCCCTTGCTGATTTGGTAGTACTTGGATTTGATAAAACTGTAGCCAGAACTTTCATAGAAGATGTAGCAAATGGATTGGTAAAACATATCACAATAAACTATATAAACTATTGAGGAGGATACGATGTCAGAAGACTTGGCAAAATACGAAGCAAGACATCCGGTAATCATTCCGCCAGCCGGAAAAAGTTTGTTGGAATTGGTAATCGAAAAAGGGGCAGACCTTCAAACTATTGAGAAATTTATGGATTTGCAGGAAAGACACGAAAAAAACGAAGC
>DATKVU010000084.1:0-1088 GCA_035529915.1 Clostridia bacterium | reverse complement strand
GATTTTGATTGGAAGTCTGCAGGCTCGGTTGATACTATTAATAAACTTACTGAAATTGCCCAATCAAATCCATCTGATATATATTCGTACAGCACTAAAGAGTCTCCTATTTATAGAGGAACAAAAATCAATCCAGCAGACATCCCAGGAGTTGGAGAGACTTTTTCCTTTAATCGTTTTAGATCTTTTACACCAGACATCCATATTGCCGGATCCTTTACAAAAGGGCATAAACCTTTTGACGTAAGCAATCCCAATTCTTTTCGTCAAACAGATCCCAATAAAGTTAAAACTTTATTTCAAGTACAACAAGAACCTTCTGATAAATTCAAATATCTCATAACACCTGGTGCCGGAGAAGCAGAAGTTTTGTCTCGTCCTTCTGCAAAGTATTTAGTAGAAGATAAATTAACTCTTCCATTTAATCAAAGAGAAATGGGAGGAGATCTTAATCTTGTAAAACTTCGTCAGCTCTATGGTATCGATCCACTAGGAGCTGGTTTACAAGGTGGAGTTAACTTACTAAAAGAAAATGTACCTGGCGCTGTAGTTGGTACAGCTTTTTCTGCTTTAAATCCTGAAGTTGCAAAAGCAGTAGAAAAAAACAATTATCAAAAAGCCGTCAATATAGTAGGAAGAGATGTTGCACTAGGAGCCGCAACAGAGGCAGGTTTAAAAGTTGCTGGAAAGTATGCTCCTGTTTTAAGTAAAGTCGCCGCGCCACTTGCTAGAATTGGAGCACCAGCAGCAGCCGGAACAGCTTTATTCATGCAAGGCGCCCCTGGTTCCTTGACAGATGTTGTTACCCGTAAGGCAGCACAGAATCCTGTATCATGGTTGCCTTCTGTAAAAGCAAACCCAAAAACTGATATTGGTGCACGTGCTTCAAGAGCAATTTCTAATGAAGCACAGTATGCGTTTAGTCAATTACTAAAAGGTAGATTACCTTATTTCAAATAACATGCCATCAGATAAAGCGATCCAGCCTGGACAAACCAAACGCTACTTACCTGAAAAGGCTTGGGCTTCCTTATCCAAAGAGGAACGCGCCAAGACTGACGCAAAGAAAAAAGCCGGTAGCAAACAAG
>DATKVU010000083.1:0-1527 GCA_035529915.1 Clostridia bacterium | reverse complement strand
GAGCAGCCGTTTACAGGCTACTACTTCTACGGGGACAGAGAAAGGGCAGAAAGAAGGGGTGATAGGTCTAAAATAGATAGTAAAGAAGCTAGGGCTGTTGATTTTTCCAAATACAACCTAATTAAGCCAACAACAGAAGGTTATTGGGTTTTAAAGAATGGTGTAAAGAAGATTTGGAACAATATCTTAAAAGAAAAGGAGATTGATTCTCAGATAGATAGAAACGAAAGTTTCGTCCCCGAAGTAGGTAAAAAACTACGCGAGAATAAGGATAAAATAGACGGTTGGTTTGACGAATGGAAAGAAATTAAGGATGCAAATTTTGCGACTAGAGACTACGCTAAATCAAAAACAGAACGATTTGAAACATTCCTACTAAAGAAGCTAGGCTATGAGGGGGTTGATGTTAGGGGGTTAAAAGAACGAAACAGAGAAGGTTCCCCTGATAAAGGAGCAGAAGGGTCTGTAATATTTGATTTGAAGCCTGAAACGGTGGTTGACATAACGCCTAAAGAACAAGTTACCGAGGAAGGAAAACCCAAAACAGAGACTGAAAAGCCTACCGAAAAAGGTAAAGAAGTCAGCGAAGAAGAAAAAGTAAAAGCTGCCAAGGACAACCTTAACAGTGTATGGGAAAAGTGGAAGCAAAGCCAAAATAACCTTGGGATAGTATTTGACGTTAAGTCAAAAGCCAATGAGGATATGGAGCTTTTGGAAGCGTTCCTGTCATACATTAAAGCACTTGGCATAAATACAGCCAAAGACATTCAGAAGGCTTTCAATGACTTCACAGGCGGTGAGGCTACTCTTGATGATGCAGGAGCAGATTTTGTTGCTGAAAGTATCAAAGAGCCTGTCACTAAAAAAACAGACAAAGAACTTTCAAGAGAAGTAACATTTACTAACATCTATGACATCATAGAGAAAGTAAACAAGAGAACTCCTAAAAAAGCCAACCCTAAAGAAGTAAATAAAAGGGCTTACGAGAACGCATACGACTACCTTCTTAAAAGTGATTGGTTTGCGAGTGCAACAGACATCGAACAAACAGAAGCAATTGATGACCTTAAAAAACTGACCGGGCAAAGAAGAGAATCATCTCCAAGCGCACAGAAGATACTTGGTATTGACTCTACAAAAGAAAAAATATCGGTTGATCAGAAAACTGTAAGGGGTTGGATGATGAAAGACCTTGCTGAAGGGTATAAACTTGGTAAGCGTGACGCTAAAAAAGTGATGGCTGCAATGGCAACACTTAAAAGCGGTCTTCAAAGAGAGCTTGTGGCCGCAATGCGTGAAATAAAATCAAGCGGGAAGTTGAGTAAGAAGCAGGTAGACGCAATAGTCAATAAGTTCCAAAAGACTAACGTATTCAATCCTGATGCAGTTGAAACATTCCTTAACTACATTCAAAAGGTAGTTGATAATGCTGATTACGTTGACTCTGTAAAGACAGCAAACACAACAAGAAAGCAGATAAAGAGAAGAATGAAGAACAAGGATGTTGATAACAATCTTGTTCAAGCC
>DATKVU010000082.1:0-1959 GCA_035529915.1 Clostridia bacterium | reverse complement strand
ACAACAAAAACTTAAAGAAACAGGAACAACAGGAGTAAGAGCACCACAAATCCCTGTTGGTTTTACAGGCAAGGTTGCGGAAAGTTTTCAAGGACAACCACAACAAGAAAAATTTTATGTAAAAGGAAAAGAAGTTGGTAGGATCGTAACTCCAGTTGGAGAGAAACCACGAGCAGTAACAACAAGACCATCACAATTTGTTTTTAGAAGACCGAGCGGAGAAACACAGGAAGTTGCATTTAAAGAATCAGGTGCAGAGGTTATAGAAAGGACACAGGTTCAAGTTCCTTCGCTGTTTGGAGAAGGACTACAACAACGCCCAGTATCTACAATTTCAGAAGCAGTAAAACCAGAGGGTTTGTTAGAAAGATGGAGGTATGATGTTGGTGTGGCTGGAAGTAAATTAGGCACACAAGCAAGAAGGGGAGGGTTAAAAGGAGGAAGGGTTGCTTATTTTGGAGTTGGTATTGGTTCTGCTCTTTTAGATCAAGCTTTAGGAATTAAATCTTTAGTTACTAAACCTGTTGAAACAATAAAAGCTATGCCTTCTTCAATTAAAGCAGAAGCAACACAACTTGGTGTTGGATTAAAGAGTGGATCACCTGAATATTCCATAGGAAGAATTACTGGTTTTTATGCTGGGTCAAAAGGAATTGAATATACTGGAAAAGGGATTGTAAAAGTAAGTGATGTAGCAAGGACAAAAGGAACAATTAATATTCCAACAGAACAAATTGTAGCACCAGAATATTTTAAAGGACAAACTTATCCTGTAATAGCAAAGGGACAGACAGCGGGAACATTATTACAAGAGTTTAAATCACCAATAGGTGCAAAAACACAAGCAGTAACACAATTAAGAGGATTTACAGCTTCACCAAAACCGATTAAAGCACAAGCAGGAGTTCTTGCTGGTTCAAGTGAAATAAAAGGATTATACCAAGCACCAAAACTTTCCCCTAAATTTTTAAGAGTTGCTTCTGAAGAAAAAACACTTTTCACATTAAAACCATTTGGAACCTTTAGACCATCAGCTTCTATTGTAAAGCCAACAGCATTTGAATTAACTCCGTATGTAAAACCTTCTCAAAGAACATTAGCACCACTTAAACCAACACAAAGGTTTTTTGATTTAAAGGCAGAGAAAGGAAAAAGTTATGTAACATTTGTTAAGACAGAAAAGGAATCAATAATTCCAGCAGGAACACCTTTGACATTAACAGAAAAAAGATTTTCTTTTAAGTTTGAAGGTAGGAAGGTTCCTATTTACGAATTTGAGATTGGTGATTTAACAAAGGTTAGCAAAGACACAAAGGCGTATTCAACTCAAGAGGTTATTAAAAGTTCAAGTTATAAAGTTGGAAAGAAGGGAGTTACTTCTCCTTATGATATTCTAAAGGTTTCAAGGAGTTCATATAGGCCTTCATACAAATCTCCAAAATCTTCTTATTCAATAGCATCACCAAGTTCAAGTGCAGCTTCTTATATTAAAAGTTCCTCTGGTTCTCCTATAAGTTCTTCTGCAAAAGCTGTTTCAAGTTCAAGAACACCATCAAGTTCAGTAAGTTCTTATCCTTCTTCAATAATAAGTAGTTATCCAATTTCTTCAGCAAGATCTTATCGTGGTTATGGGTCAAGTTACCTTCGTGGAAGTAGTTATACAAGAACACCACCACCACCATCAAGCTATAAATTCAGGCCAGGGAAACCAAAATCAATATTCAGCACAGGAAAATACAAAGTATTTGGTAGAAGATTTGGTAAATTCTTACAAGTAGGAGCAGGAAGAACCCCTTTGGAAGCTGTTGGTGTTGGACAGAGATGGGCAAAGCAAACATTAGGAGTTACCTGGAAAGTTCCAAGCTATAAGGGAACAAAAGTCCCAGGGTTCAGGACAAAGAAAACTAAAGAGGGAACTTTGTTTATTGAACCACGAGGGAAAAGATTAAAGAAAGGGAC
>DATKVU010000081.1:0-2669 GCA_035529915.1 Clostridia bacterium | reverse complement strand
TCTGTTTGACGTTTTTGAGCGTCTATTTCCTGCGCAACTTGCAAAGTAACAGCTCTAACAAGAGACGCCCCTTTTCCTTTACTAATAGCTTTTGCTGTTTCTTTACCAACTGTTCCAGCTTTTACAGCAGCTTCCAGTTTTTCAAGGTCTTCAATAATCTGTTCTGGAGTTTGCGTTTCGTCTCTTGTTGCTTTTACTCGACGCACAACATCAGTTGTAGCTTTTTTGCCTTTACCTTTTTTAACTTCAGTGAAAATTGCTTTGGCTGTAGTCCCGGGTAACCCAAGCTTATTAACAAGCCGCATTTGAAACGCTTCGTTAGCTTTGTTTTGTTTTTCAGCTTCGGCTTTTGCAACATCGCCAGCTTTTAAAAGCATGCCGCGTGCTTTAGCTGCGGCCTTTTGAATTCTAGTTGCTGCTGTATTTAACTGTTCGTACGAATAACCATAAATATAAGTTCCCGTGTCTAAATCAATTTTGTTACGAACATCATCAACATCAACTATACCCCTAAGAGCATCACGTGTTTGCTGTAAGTCTTCTTGCAATTTACCAACAGCTAAACCTTGACTAGACTCTTTTCTGATAGCCTCTAGTATTCTTTGCTCGTTAAAAAGTAGCTCTTTTACTTTTTGCAGTTGTTGACTACTTAATTGCCTTTTAATTGGTAAACGAGCTTTGCGAGGCACTGTTGTGGTGGCAACAAAAGGAAGTGACTTAACGCTATAGGCGCTTTCTACGCCTTGTTTTAGTCGAACACCACCAAGCTCCTGTGCTTTTTTAAGAAGCTTTTTGTAAAACTCAACTTCACTTGCAACACGCTTATCAAAAAACGCAAGTTGTTGTGCGTAGGTTTCACTGACGTTGTCAATAATACCGGCTAAATCTTCAATTCGAGCTTCTTGGGTAGGTATACCGGCTGTAAGAGCTTTTATATTGGCTTCTAATTCTTTTATTAGCGGCTTACGTTCTCTAGCAAGGTTACGCGATAAGCTAGTGCCGCGTTTAGCTGTAGCAAGTTTTATTTTATCTGACTCAATTTTCTTTTTATCAGCCTGAATTGATGCAGCAAGTCTTTCAATTTCAGCCTGCACAAGCTTTTGTGCTTCTTGAAGTTCTGCTCGTTTTTCTTCGAGAACCCCAGGCGTAGTTTTTGTACCAAGAAGAACGTCTTTTATAACTTTAAGCTGTTCTTCAATGTTTTCAGCAAGCTGCACTAAATCGTTTGTAGGTTTACGGCGTCGAATATCGTCTTGAATCTTTGCAGTCTTTTCTGCTTTTTCAAGCGCATCACGCTCTTCTTGAAGCGCTTTGTTAAAGTCGGTTATTTTTCCAGACTTTAAAAAACGCCTAAACATAGCAGGCGTTGCGCGTGTAGTAGCTTTGGTTTCTGGGAACAAGTCAGGTTGCGTTTCAACCTCTTTAAATTTCTTACCGGCTGTCACCATCATGGTGTCATCAGCCTCAGCAAACTCACGGCCTCGACGCATTTCGTCTAAGTCAGCACGGATTTCTTTAATAAGAGGTGCTTCTAATGGGCGCTTTGTTCGTTGGGTTGGGTCACGCTCAGCAAACGGTCGGTCAACCCCAGTAAGAATACGTCCAACTTGTTCGTCAACTAGCTCTACAAAGTCAGCGCTAACATCTTCGTTAGCAATCATATCTGCCGCTTCGTCAAGAGTTTTTGCAACTGTTGGGTCAAGATTGGGCGTAGCTAACACACGCTTTATTTCTTCTAGCAACCTGTCTTCTTGCGATACACGAGTCTTTGTTCTTGGCACTTCTCCAGCTAAATCAAAAGTCGGCGTGTACGCAGCTCTAGTTTGGCGTTCTCCAGTTGGAATTACTTGCTTTAAAGAACCGCGTTTTGTTTTTGGGTCGTACTCAAAAACTTGTTGAGAGTCACGAAGTAACGCTAATTCTTCAGCAATAACTTTTACAGCTTCTTGCGGTGCTGCAAATTGACGCTGAGAAAGATCGCGGGTATCAATTCTTTTAATTTCTGCGCCACGAACAATCTCTGTGCCCCGCATTTGTGCAGGCTGAATGACAATATCTTTAAGAAAATACCCTGACGGCAACGCCTGACTACGATCAATTAGTTCGTCAACTTTTTGGTTGATTGCTGCGCGTAGCGTATCGGCTTCTGCATTAGTTAACGGGCGTAGTTTTTGTTGAGCTCTTTTAATAGCAACTTCTTCAACAATGTTAGTGACTAACTGTTTTCTAGCTTCTTCAGACTCACGAAGTAAACCTTCACGAGTTGAGCTGGCAAACTTAATGTCTCGCTTAGCCCCCTTTGGGCCAAAAAAACGTCCAGCACGATAGTCGTCAAGATAAGAAACAAGATCAGTAAACGCCCCAGTGGATTGTTTTCTTGCCGTATCAAGTTTGCCTTTTAGGGTACTTGTAGGAGCTTTTAATAGATCAGGCGCAAAAACATCGCCTTGACCTTCAAGCTCGCCAGCCAAACGCCCAGCTATTGCTGATTCTGTTGCTGTTGGATCTTTAGTTTCACCAGCAAGTAGCAAACGATCAAGCTCACTAAGCTTGACATCAATCTGCGCTATGCGTATTCCATCAGGAGTTAAACCACCTTCTGGCTCAAGAATTTGTGTTTCTTTGCCAACTAAGTCTTGACGTTCAGATTTAAGATTGCCAATAGCTTC
>DATKVU010000080.1:0-1063 GCA_035529915.1 Clostridia bacterium | reverse complement strand
TCTGGTATGGAATAAATGCAAGCGACACCCTTTCAAGGGTAGAGGCAAGAAGCGGCAACGACGATAAGCACATTTGCCCCTTGCAATTAGGGGTAATAGAGAGATGTGTCCGTCTTTGGTCTAATCTTGGGGAGCTGGTTTTATCGCCCTTTGCTGGTATTGGGAGCGAGGGACACGTTGCGATTGAGCAGGGCCGGAGATTTTGGGGAATCGAATTAAAAGAAGAATATTTTAACGTTGCCATTAAAAATCTTAAGCGGGCAAGGGAACGAGAAAAACAGCAGGCGTTTGATTTTGCACCAATCAGTTGAAACTCGCTATAGTCATAGCGGACGGTAGGAAGTTCTGTTTGCATGATTACAGGCGGTTAATGGCAACCTGGGAGCGGCTAGTCCTTTTTTTTGCCTGGTGATTTTATTATCTTTAATTACCGGCTTTAAGGCCGATGGAGGCAAAAGAGGTTGAAATGGAGCGCATAGAGGGCAAATTTGTTCAGAAGTCCAGAAAAGCGAGAATACCCGTCAAGGACAGAACGTTAGTTTAACCGTAGGGGCACGGTTGAGGCCGTATAGTTCTTGGTAAGTTTTTGGCACTGGAACCGCAAGTAAGGAGGGGAGATGGAGACTATAAGAATCAAGGACGAGACAGAACTTAAAAAATTTTGGAATGAAGAAAATGGAAGATACGAGATTGAGGGGAATTTAGAGGTTGCAGAAATTTTGATAATTGGGAAGGCGTTGTGGGTTTCGGGGTCTATCAAGGCTGGCTGGTCTATCAGGGCTGGTGGGTCTATCAGGGCTGGCGGGTATATCTTTTCTTTTGTTTATCAAATAGCCACTCCACGGCTAACTACAAAATTACTTCCCTATTGGAGAAATTACTGGTCAGAAATGCCGCCACTGAAGGAATTTCGGGACAAAATCCTTGATGAATCAACCTGCTGGGATGAGCTGAGAGAACTTATAAAGCCAAAGGCAAGGGAGATATGCGCGTGGGATGGTTGGCATCCAATAATCAGAGTACAATTGGAAATGTTTTTTGGCTTAAAGAAATATGTAACCAA
>DATKVU010000079.1:0-1600 GCA_035529915.1 Clostridia bacterium | reverse complement strand
TGGTTGCCCAAGTTTCTTCTTCTGAGCAACCCTACTCGTCTTCTCTGCTTTAGTCATCTCGGAAGACGTTTTAGGTGTCTTAGTAGATACCCGCTTTGTAGGTCTACAATACGGCGTATCGCGCTTTTCACCCTTCTTCCTACCACAGGCTTTACCGGTACGTACATCTTTCCAGTCTTCTTTAAACCAACGCTTTAACGATGCGCCTTTTTCGGTTTTTCTAACTGCCACTCTTGTTACCCCAGTTCTTAGCGCCTTTCTTGCGACACTTCGCAATAGCACCTGAAGCATAGGCGGAAGGAAAGACCTTATAGCGAGACTTAACCTTGCTATAGCACGCGTCTTTAACCGATCCGCCTTTTTTGTAGTAACAGCGCATTAGCTACCCTTCATCGTTACCATTTTAGCAGCACGAGTACCTTTGGTAGCGCAACCAGAACCACGGACTTTGCCGCCTTTTTTCATACCGCGTGGCTTATCTTGCCCCATAATTTCTTCTGCTGTTTTACCTTTTCCAATAAAACTGGGTTTTTTACGTGGCTTACCTTTTCGAAGATTTTTATCGAGGTATTCTCGTAAAGACAGCCCAGAATCTTCTAGTTCTTTATTTGAGGGTAGCGAATCGTAATCATAATCATATTCAAGTGAAAATTTTGAATTGGCAAGCCTACTCTCTATGGTATCAGAATCTTTTTTCTTATCTTTTAACGCTTGGCTTTTATTATCCATGACTACGCCCCTTTCATACTTACCATTTTAGCAGCACGTACGCCTTTGGTAGCGCAACCAGAACCACGGACACTTCCGCCTTTCTTCATGCGAGGCATGGCTTTATCACCAGAGTATGGAGTTCTTCCGCTACTGCGTTCCATGCCTTTACTCTCATCACGACGGGCTTTCATGCCTTGCATTGCAGGGCCATTGCGTGCACCCATAGATTCGTCCAAACGATCATTATCGCCTTGCTCTCTAATCATTTTATTTACTGCCATGTCTTTCATAGACATGCCACCTTGTTTGTATTTCTTCATTCCTTTCATCTTATCAGCCTTTTCATAGTCTTTGCCTACTGACTGGGGTACCCCAGCTTTCTTGGCAAATTTAGGGTTATTGGCTACTGCAGCCATAAAGTTTTGTTGTTTTTTGCTTTTGCTAGGCATCAGCAATTCCACTTCCGCAAGCTCTTGTTGATCCTGCTATTAGGATCTTTTGCTGTCTTAGAGCTGGTGTTACGTTTCTTCATACCTTCCATACGAGCGCAGAAAGACTTGCGACGTTTAGCGGCTTTAGAACCTTTTTTCAGCTTGCTTGGCTTCGTAGTAACAGCAGTTTTTAACTTGCTGCCGGGGTTAGCCTTACGATAACTAGCAACACCTTTTTTGTTCAAACCGCCAGATTCGCTCTTACCTTCCTTGCGCGTCCACGCAGGAGACTTAGAAACACTGCCGCCTTCTTTATAATAGGCACGCATCTGCGTTACCGGTAAAAGACAGTCGCTGCTGTACAAGCAGTAAAAGTAGCGATAAAAACGTCGTCAGGACATCGGATGCCGTCGTCAGGGATGTTGACCGAATGCGTAGAACTCGCATTAAAGTCCAGA
>DATKVU010000078.1:0-1078 GCA_035529915.1 Clostridia bacterium | reverse complement strand
TTAATTGTCCTACTGACCTAACCCACTTTGTTTCTGTTATTGGTTTTCCAAAAAAATCCTTTTTACCTGTATCAGTAGTTATACTTCTAAAAGTTGGGTAATTCAAAAAACCTTCTTTTAATTTGCTTTCAAGTGGCTTTATTTTTGGAAGAACATATTTTTCTGTTAATCCGCCAGCCGCATAACCAACAGTTCTAATTCCCCCAATAACTGGTTCAATTACTTGCGCTGCCCCTTTAATACCCTGCCCTAACCTAAAAAGTTGTGGGGGGGCCAGAGCTGTTGCTATGTCGATCTTTTTTTGAATATCCTTAAATTCTGTCTTTGTTTTTCCAATTACATTTTCCTTGTATTGAGGAATTTTACCAAGTTCTCCTGCGGCATAGCCGACAGTTCTAATTCCACCTACAAGTGGCTCAGCACCTTTGACAGCCCTTTTAAGTCCCTGTCCCAAAATAAATAATGGTGGAACCTTTGCTGATGCAACATCAATTGCTTTTTGAATATCCTTAAACTCTTTTTGTGTTGTCTTAACAATTGTTTCCTTATATTGGGGGGTTTCCCAAAAGCCCTTGCCTTTGGCACTCAAAGGATATTGCTGATGCTCAATTAATTGCGTGGGCTTTAAAACATCTAAATAATAATCCTTTGCCAAAACTTCTGCCGAAACATTTGCCTTGGTAACCTGCTTATTGAAATCAGAAAATTTTTTCTTTAAAGTATTTGAAGTGGTTTCAATGCTTTTATATTCAGACATTAATTTATCATATTTTTCCTCAGAAGGATTTAATTTATAATCAATAACCGCCTGGTTGTATGGTTCAAGTTTTGATTTTAAAAAAACTTCTTGCTGTCGGCTTAATGCATCCCCTTTCTGTTGCAGGTAAGTAACTGTTTTTTCCTGTTTTTCTCCACGAACCTTACTTGTTTCAGTTGCTTTGGCAATGTCTTTTTGAGTTAAAGTGGTTGCAAGTTCTCCTGCTGCTGTTTTTCTTTTGGCATAGGTTGCAACATTTTGTTCAATCCTTGTGGCAAATTTTTCTGGGGAAATAATTTCAGAAACAGGTTTTCCTCGCTT
>DATKVU010000077.1:0-4573 GCA_035529915.1 Clostridia bacterium | reverse complement strand
AAAGTTCTTCCTTTTGTTCTAAACATTTCTGACCTAAACTTTGGAATTCTTCCAACACTTGCTCGCTTGCCTACTGTTGGAACTATTTTAAAAGTTCTTTTTGCTGTTCCTGATACAAGGCTTTGACCAAATGCAAGAGCTTCTTTTCTTGACAACACTCCTTTGGTTGCTTGAATAAATTCTCCTGGCTTAAAACCTGTTGGTGTTCTTTTGCCTGTTCCACGAACAAAAACCTTATAGCCAAAGGTTTCACCCAACCTTTGTCTTTTTAAACTTGGTAAAGGAATAAATGGCGGTATTTTTGGCTCTTTTGTTTTTTCAGGTATTTTTTCAATAGTAGGAAACAATTCTGGAAACTTTATTCTAACAGGTTGTCTAGTAATTTGCACAAGTTTTAGTTGTTGTAATTGTTTTGTTGTCTGTTGTTGCCTTTGTTGTTGCTGCTGTATTTCAGATTGTCTTTGAACACTTATTTGAGGCTGTGTTAATCTAAGACTTGTTACTAAAGCTTGTTGTGTTATTGTTGCCTGTTTTGTTTTCAAAGCAGTTGGTTGGGCAAAACCAAAAGCCTGCATATCTTTAAGAAGCGTGTCTCTTCTTAAAGTTGTCAAAGTTGGTTGCCTAAAAGTTGTTATTGGAAGTATTTTTGTTTTTGCCCTGCCTTTTTGAAGTTCACTTCCTTTTAAAAAATCTGAAACCTTTTCAGTAAAAGCTTCTTCTTCAAATCCTGTCTTTCTAACTCTTGCTTCTGCAAGCTTTCTTTCTCTAATTATACTACTTAAAGAAGCCGCTTCACGTTCTGAAACAATTTGTGTCCCAAAAAAAGCAGGCCTTTTTACTTTAATTCTTTCTTTTGGTTTACCAATTTTTAAAGAATCAAATTCTTTTTCTTCTGATTCCATAAAAAATCTTCTTGACTTTTCTATATCTATTCCATATAATTCAAATTTGGTTTTCTTTTTCTTTTTAAGTTTTTGAATTGTTCCACCACCAAGTGCGCCCCTTTCACCAATTTCAAAAGCCCTTCGTGTTTTTTTGAAACGTTCTAAAGTTTTTCCTTTAATTCCTCGTAATCCAGTAGTTTTTAATAATTCGTTTATATCAACGAGTTCTTGTCTTTTTGTAATCTTAAAAGATTTTCTTTCACTTGGTTTAACTAATTCAAATCTTGCTGCTCTTACTTCTTTTGAAAGAATGCCCAAGGTTGCTTCAAGCTCTGTTGGCTTTCTTACTTTAACTGTTGGCAATACGCCAAAACCTTTTACAACTTCTCTTCTTTTTCCAAGTTCTCTTTTTATTGCAATATCAAAAAGTGGTTCAAACCTGCTTGTTTGTCTTGTAGTAACAAATGGAAGTACGCCAAAGCCTCTTACAACTTCACGCTTTTTTAATAATTCTCTTCTTTTAAGAATATCTTGAGCAGGTTCAAACAAACTTGTAGTTTTTAAATCAACATCTGGCAATACTCCAAAACCTCTTACAACATCACGTCTTTTTAATAATTCTCTTCTTTTTAAAATATCTTGTGCTGATTCAAACTTACTTGATACAAAACCCCTGCGAGGAAGAGATGGTAATACATCAAACCCTTTTATAATTTCTCTTCTTCTTCCTAATTCTTGTTTTTGAAAAATATCAAAAAATGGTTCAGTTCTACTTGTTCTTTTTTCAGTAACAAATGGCAACACATCAAAACCTTTTACTATTTCACGCCTTTCAGCCAACTGTTTCTTAAAATCAATATCAAAAGCTGATTCAAACTTGCTTGTTGGAGCTTTAGAAACTTTTGGTAAACTAGCAAAAATTGCACGCTGACCACCAGGAACAGAAAAAGGAATATCTAAACTTAGTTGAGGCAAATCGCCAAACATTCTAACTGTTCCACGCCTCTCTGCTTGTTGTTTTATTAAAGCACGACTTTTAGCAATGTCTTTTATTCTTATAGCTTTATCCTCTGCCTTTATTCTTTTAATTTCTCTTGCCAACTGTGCTTTTGTTGCTCTTTTACCAAGCCTTCTTTGAGCTCTTAAAGTAGGAGTAACTGTTTCAGTGATTGGGGGAAGTTCTCCAAAAAGCTCTGATGCAAAAGCTCTTTGGTCAATTTTTAATTGTTGTCTTTCAATTCCTAAATCAAGAAACCTTATTGGTTTGCTTTTCAAAGGAGGTGCTGGTGATTTTAGCAAAGATTCTGCAAAAATTGCAGGCCTTTTTGCTGCAACAGCAAACTCTACTCCAAAAGGTGCTTCTTTAACAACGCCTGTTTTTGGTGTTCCTACAAAGGGTAATACATCAAACCCTTTTACAATTTCCCTTCTTCCAACAAGTTCTTCTCTTCTAAAAATATCTTGAAACGGTTCTATTCTTCCAGGAGTTTCTTTAACTGTTGGCAATAAACCAAATATTTCTCTTGCTTCTTTCGCTCTTGCAATTTCTCCTTTTCTTCCTTCAATAGTTAAATCAATAAAACTTCCACTTGGTTTTGGTTTTTCATATGTTAAAAGTTTTTGTCCTGGCTTTGCTCCAAAACCTATAATTTGTGATTCAAGTTCTTGCCCTGCTTTAAGTTGTGCAGATGTAAAAAGTGAAGCTCCTGCTAATCCAACAAATGACTCTGTTGGTGTTGTAGTAGCAAGTCCAAACGAAGTATATGTTGCTAAACCTCCACTTGTTGGAATAACACTTGGAAAAAAACCAGTTTTAACAGAAGTAGCTGGTATCAAACTTGGCTGTCTAAGAAGATTAACAGAATCTTTTGCAGTAACAACAATTCCTTTGTTTGTAACCGTAACAACCTTTCCATTCTTTAAAAACTTAAATCCTTTTGGAACAGAATAGGTTCCTCTAGTGGGAACACCATTAACCCTTTGTGTTACTATTTTAGTACCAGGAGGCCCTGCATTTGGATTGCTTGTAATAGTAATCTTTGGAACACTTGCCAAACTCTGTTGAATACTTCCAACCAACCCCGCACCCAAACTTCCTCCTACTGCAAAGCCAAGTGCTGAAACACCAATTCTTGCCCAGCCTTTTGTTGTTTCAAGTTCTAATGGCGTTTGTGTTCTTGTTGTTTTTTTAGGAAAAATATCCAACCTTAAAAGAGATTCTTTTGGTGGAAGCATTGTTGCCGGGATATCAAAGCTTGGAGGTGGAACTGTTTTAGAAAACTCTGTAACCACGCCTGGCTTCATTTTTGAAATAAATGGTTCTGCTGCTGCTGAAAAACCTGCTGCACCAAAGCCCCCTCCAATCAATCCTCCACCAATAACCGCTAAAGGAACACCTGTTGCTAATCCTATTCCTGGAAAAATAACGCCACCTGCTACTGCTGCCCCAATAGCAAGCTGTTCTGCTCTTGAACGCTCAAGCACTTCTTCAGGAATATCAAAAGGCTCTAATCCGCGAACATCAAAACCAAGCGAAGAAACTTCTCCTCCAAAATCTCTAATTCCAACACTTGGACTTAAACCAACTTGTTTTCCTGCAATATCAACATATTGTTGCGGTTTTGAAGGCTTCCAAACATCAGGACCAAGATAAGACACGCCTGCCTTGTCTTGTATTCCTTGTGCCATTTCAACACGCCTATTATACAAATCAAGTTTTGCGTTGAAAGCAGTAATTTTTCTAACAGTAGTTGGAGAAGGCCCTCCACCTCCAGAAATCAAGCTATCTTTTACTGCCTGTTTTTGTAACGCTTCTCCTTCTGCTTGAAGCGTTTTTCCCTCTGCTACTGTTGGACTTCTAAATTTTATTGCTGGCTTGGGTTTTCCAATCGCCAAATCTGCTGTTGGAGAAAGAGAAGAATATTGTTTATATGGTTCAACAATTCCTCCAATCAAAGAACCTCCTCTAAAAGAAGTTGGAGAATCAAAGCCTACTGCGCCACCAACAACTTTTGAAGCCTTTGTTGATGAAGCAACAATGGTTTTAACAGCAGGGGTTGATTTTTCTAAAAGTGCTTCGGCTTTTTTTGTTTCACCTCTTGCAGCAGCAGTTAAAATATTACCAGCTTCCAAAGCAGCCTGTGCAGAAGTTTGCTTTGCTTTGTGTGCTGCTAATAAAGCTTGCCCTCTTGCACTATTAACAGAAACAATATCTCCTGTTTTAATATCTCTAATATTTCCCTGAAAAGGTGCTGTGCTTTTACCACTAAAAAAAGATTGTGCTCCACTAGCACCACCAACTTGTTGTCCATTTCTAAATAAAACTGTTGCTCCTGTTGTTTCTTGTCCTGTTGCAAACTGTATTCCTTTACCAATAGCAGGCTTTCCAAAAACAAATGGTTGTGTGGTTGTAATCATATCAACCATCAACTACCACCACCATTTCACCAGTATTATAATTTGGAATTTCTCCTTGTCCACTATCTCCAAAAACCATTACATTTTGGGTTTCAATAAAATTAGATTCTTGATAATCAACAATCGGCATTGCAAGGCAAACGAATACGAATAGTAAAATTCCTACCACTGCAAAAATCTTGGAAGCCATTCCAATAGCATTCAACGACTTTGAAGTATAAAAACAAAACCCCAAACATTTAAAAAGAGGAAAAAAAAAGAAAGCGTTACCT
>DATKVU010000076.1:0-1267 GCA_035529915.1 Clostridia bacterium | reverse complement strand
TTTGATAAGCGTGTTGGCGATTGAACGTATAACTTTATAGGAGCCTTCAACTATAGAAAATTCAAGCTGGACATGAGTTTTTGCTTCACTTATTTTTTCGAGTTGATCGTTTGCATCTTTTAAACTTTGGGTCCATTCTTTTGCATTTCCTCCAAAAGTTATGTAACCAAGTTCTTTCCATAATCCAAAAAACCTGTCTATCTGTAACGAAAGAGTATTTTCCATTATTTTTGTATGGCGCTCTACTGCAGCATTTAAAGAATTGATGGCGCCTTCAGCGGTCATACCATATTCTTGTAATGTTGTTGCCATTTCGACATACATATCTGCAGTGGTAGCACCAGTTTTTCCGGCTTCACGCCCAGCCTTTTCTAAAGCCATCATGGATGTAGTTGATATACCAACTGTTTGCTGGACCTTTATCATCGCTTTTTCTAAACTTGTAAAATTTCTTACGACAGCGCCGATAGCCGCAGATAGTTGCTGCCACACAAACATCGTAGCCGCAAAACCGGACATTATAATAGAAAGCTTTGCAAACCATTTGTTCATAAAGCCCATATGTTTTTTGGACTTTTGGACTCCTTCATCGATCGTACCAAATAATCTTTTTGAATCTTGTTCAAAAGTTTTGAGTGCAGCTTCCTGAGTTTTTTCAGACCCGAGACCACGGCTTAAATTTCTTAATTCACCAACACTGTCAGCTAATTTTCTATGATATTCGCTGGTCCTGGGGGTTATGGCAAGAGCGCGGGTACCTTTTATAATAGCAGCGTCAACCTGGCCCTGGGCGTGTTGATATCTTTTTGCATAATTTTCGAATACACTCGCTTGTGAATTGCGGGCACTGTTTGCTTTTTTAGAAGCATTGTCGATGAGATCGGCATTTTTTTGAGCAGCTTTTCCAGTTAAAAGTTCGTATGTGGGTAATGGTTTTTCAGCCGCTTGATTAGCTTTTATATTTGCGATGCCTTTTTGTTTAATTTCTTCTAAATCTTTTTTGTTAGAACGCGATCCTTGAGTTGAAGCTTTTTTGGTTGCATCAGCTTGTTTATTTATTTCTTCAGTATTTTTACTCAATAATGAATTTCTTCGTTTAATATTATCCAATAAGTTGTTTTCATACTTTTCGATATCAGCTGTTTTGCCAGCAGCTTTAGCCGAATCAAGTCCTTTTTGATTTGCCGCTTGTATTTTATCAAGCATGGCAAGTTTCTTTTGAGTTGCGGCCTGATCCTGAGATGAAACATTTTTAGTTTCAGTGCCT
>DATKVU010000075.1:0-1178 GCA_035529915.1 Clostridia bacterium | reverse complement strand
CTCAATAGGTGTGTGTGCTTCGTTGAACGCTTCTATTGTTGATTTGCCACTTCCTAAAACCTCAACCGCTATCGGTGCTTTTGTTTGGGTGTAAGTTTCTTCTATTTCGTCAAATTCACGACAAACAGCAATAATACAATTTCTCTCGTGGTCTGTTAGCGTTGGTATGTTTGCAAAAGTAATCAAAGGAGAATCAAAAGTATAACCTTCGCTTGGTGGTATCAAAATATAGCCGTTTTCTCCTCTTGTTTCTAGTAACACTCTTACTTTGTCGTGTTCTCCTTTCTTTTCGCTGTCTATGGTGTACCTAGATGCTAGTTTTTGGTTTCCTTCGCTTACTGCTGTTCTGTAAATACAATGGTAACCGCCTGATTGTGTTTGAGTGATTAAAAGCTTTGAATAGGTTTCTTCTCCAAGCACATCAAAAAAAGCATCCCAAAGTTTTGTAATGTCGTGATGTTCTAAAAAGTATTTTGTATCAATGTCTATAACTTCAATGCCTTTGCCAGTTAATAACGCCATGCTTCCATTGTGACCGTTAAAGATACTTTTTACATCTTCTAAGCTTTGGCTATCTTGGTACGCTTTCCATTGGCATTTTGGGCGTTTATCGTTGTCGGTTGGTATTACTTTAAAACCTAGTTGGTGTAATTTTATGGCTTCATTTATCATTCTATTGAGTTTGTGCGAGGTCTTTTACTAATTGGCGCATATCGGCTTGATTTTGGTTGTAATCGTTTTGCTTCTTAAAAAAACGTTCAAAGCTGTCAAGTTTACGCTCTGGAGTTGAACCGTTTAATCGGTTGCCTAATGGAGTGTAAAGTAATTCAAACAAGAAAAGCGGTGTTATTGATTGATTTTTGTAGAATTTAGCTACGTTTGTTAGTTTGAATAGATTCTCGCTTAGTTGCTGTTCGTATCGTTGAAAATTACCGCCTTTTTTCAAATGTTCTAGGTCAATAGGTCTGAAGTATTGCAAAAGATAGGTTTCTAGGTCTTGGGGTTGTGGTTCTTTGGTTTGTGGTTCGCTTTGTGTATTATTCGCAGCATCCAAGTATTTTTCAAAGTTAGCTATTCCAAAGAATGTATTTATTTCGATATGCTTTGACATCTTCTTATCGTTCTTCCATTCGTTGTTTTTGTAGTCAATAACTTTTTTACAATCTTCAACCGTGAAC
>DATKVU010000074.1:0-2421 GCA_035529915.1 Clostridia bacterium | reverse complement strand
GATCCCTTTGTGCCTCGCTTAAAAAATATTGGTACCCGGGTAAATTTCGGCCCGAAGCCTTTGCGTTAGTTTCCCACACTATTTTTTGTCCTGCGGACATATTTTGCCATTGTGCGACAAGGAATTCTGTCAGCCGGCGTTGTCCGCGTTGTTTTGCTGAGGGTATTGCGAGGGGTTTATTGTATGCGCGCACTTGTTGACCGCTGCGTCTGTTTGAATAGGTGAGGAGTTTACCTAAACTTCCGTGGGCGTCTAAGGAAAGTAAGGGGCCTTTAGTCTTTGCCAAGGGGTACTCCTTTGCTTTCTTGACTTTTTTTTGTGCCTTTATTGACTTTAGCATAAGGGCTAGTATATGTCAAGGTTGAATTTAAGAGGGTTCCTTGCCTGCCGAAGGCAGGCCCCGCTTTGCCCACTTTAGTTTTTACTACGGGGTAGTACATAGGGGCAGAGCCCCTTTAAAAGGCCGAGAACATCTTGAGGTTTTTTCTCTCGCAGAGAATCTACTGCTGTAACCGCCAGCCCCCACCCAAAGATGTGGGGGGGGGCTGGCGGAACGGGGGGGGGTTGAATGGCGCTTTTTGTTTTTTTTAAAAACCCGATAAAAGAACTACCCCAGGAGGCCGTGGCACAGAGCCGCCCCCAGCGGCCTGCTCAACACCACAACCGCCCACGCCGCGAACAGCGGCGACTCCCCACGCCTCAACCTCAACGGTGTTAGCCCGAAGGGGTGCGCGCGCGTCCGCGTCGTCCCTCCTATCTATAACGGTGTTAGCCCGAAGGGGGGCACAACCGCGGCCTTGGGTGTTTCCGTTCTGGGGGATTTCCCCGGGAAGAAGTGCAAACGAAGTGGAAAGGTTATCCGGTGGGGATATGGTGGGGATTAGGTGGGGTAAAAGATGAAGCAACGTACAGGATTATTTCGATTAAGGCAGCGGGTTTGTTTTGGATTTTTTTCGGGCGCGATTTTGACGAGAAAAGGGCTATTCCCGACGCTGGGCACACAAAAAAGGCTCATATTTGACCGTAGAGCGACGATCTAAGGCAGGCTGAACCCTAGCCACTACCCTAAAGGGGGCTTTACAAATGGAACCCTTAAAAGTAATTAAGAACGAGGAGTATTTGGCGGTTGCCCTGGATATTTTAAGCCAGGCCAGGCACAGGGTAGATATCTGTACCTATAAA
The DNA here is from genome assembly GCA_035529915.1 of Clostridia bacterium. Classification (GTDB taxonomy): domain Bacteria; phylum Patescibacteriota; class Microgenomatia; order UM-FILTER-40-11; family UM-FILTER-40-11; genus DATKVU01. The sequence goes on along the minus strand of DATKVU010000074.1, from coordinate 1,239 downwards.
TTCGAATTGTCTGCGCGGCCGGACGCCCGGGGTCTTAATTCTTTGGTCCGGATCCTTTATAACCTGGCTAATAATAAAGTGCTAGTCCGGGTTCTGCTCAATACGACAGGCAGACGCTCAGGCCTGGCCAGGATAAACGAAAACGCCGGCAGGGTCCTAAAAAAGCATGGCCTAGAAGTTCGAACCTTACCCGACGGCAGGTGTCAACACGCAAAGATATTGATCGTTGACGGCTGCCTGGGAATAATAGGATCCCACAACTGGTCCCCTAAATCGATGACAGATAATTTTGAAGTGTCCGTCGTGTTCTATGGCGCGCAATACCTTGTCCGGATCCAGGAGCACTTTGAAAAGATTTGGGAAGGCTCAAGGAAGCTCTAAAAAATAGTCGAGAATAGAAGAAAGGCAGAAAGAGAAAAATGAAGAAAAGAGTTTGTAAGCAGTGCACGTTCAGATCTAAATCCCTAACAAGATTTCTATTGAAGTTGCTCGGGCTAGGGCCTCACTACTTAAATTGGTGCCCGAACCTAAAATTAAAGGGAAAAAATTGAACGTGCCGTTATCGTTCACCCCGCAAAAAGGCGAAACGGTTGCCGAAAAATGGCGATTTATTTTTGGGCGAGTTTTTGGGGCTTTCCGTCTGGCCGTCCTGGCGTCCGCGGGGCAAAAAACACGAGGCTTTTTGTTTTTAGGGTGGGGGCGGAATTTTAGAGTTTCCTTTTACGCCCCCCCCAAAAACAAAAACCGAAGTGGCTTTTGCCCTGCGGCGAGGAGCGGCGAGAAGTAAAGCCGACCCTGCTTATTTCCTAAAAAAATGTTTTTTAATAAACAAAAATGCAGGTTGAGGCTTTTAACGACGAGCCGCGACGAAGAGCCGACGGCCGACGGAAAGCCCCAAAAACTCGCCCAAAAATAAATCGCCATTTTTCGGCAACCGTTTCGCCAGCTTGCGGGGTGAACGATAACGGCACGTTCAATTTCTTCCCCTTAATTTTAGGTTCGGGCACCAATTTAAGTAGTGAGGCCATAGCCCGAGCAACTTCAACAGAAATCTCATTAGGAATTTAGATCTGAACGTGCACTGCTTACAAACTCTTTTCTTCATTTTTCTCTTTCTGCCTTTCTTCTATTCTCGACTATTTCTTAGAGCTTCCTTGAGCCTTCCCAAATCTTTTCAAAGTGCTCCTGGATCCGGACAAGGTATTGCGCGCCATAGAACACGACGGACACTTCAAAATT
>DATKVU010000073.1:0-2259 GCA_035529915.1 Clostridia bacterium | reverse complement strand
ACTCATTTCTTTTCACCTGCCTGCTTCTCCTTTTTTTATACACCATTTGGCAAACTCTGCCAAAGTCGCCTCACTCCAACCCCTGTCTTTGGAAAACTCTTTTATCAAGCCTGCAAGCTTTTTGTCTTTTGGCTCCATATCCTTGATAAAAACCTTGCCTGTTTTGGCTTTCTGAAAACCCAAGTAGCCTGTTTTGGCTTTCCTAAAATCCAAGTAGCCTGTTTTGGCTTCCCAAAAATCCAAGTAGCCTGTTTTGGCTTTCTGAAAACCCAAGTCGCCTGTTTTGGCTTTCCTAAAATCCAAGTCGCCTGTTTTGGCTTCCTGAAAACCCAAGTAGCCTGTTTTGGCTTTCCTAAAACCCAAGTAGCCTGTTTTGGCTTCCCAAAAATCCAAGTAGCCTGTTTTGGCTTTCCTAAAACCCAAGTCGCCTGTTTTGGCTTCCCAAAAATCCAAGTAGCCTGTTTTGGCTTCCTGAAAACCCAAGTAGCCTGTTTTGGCTTTCCTAAAACCCAAGTCGCCTGTTTTGGCTTCCCTAAAACTCAAGTCGCCTGTTTTGGCTTTCCTAAAATCCAAGTAGCCTGTTTTGGCTTTCCCAAACAAGGCAACATTCTGCCTCTCTCCAACATCTCCAAAAGCCTGCTTCAACAGCCCCTGCTTTGCCAAACACCACTCAACAACCTTTTTCTTAAATTCCTTTGGACACACTCCAATTCCATCCTCACCCTCATTAGAAAAAACAGGCTTCTTCAGGTTAGGAAAATGAAGCTCCCACTCCCAATACTTCCGCCTAACCTCATCAGGCTTATTCACCTTCTCATCATGCGAAGAAGTAAAAGCACAACGCACAACCCCCTTGCCATCAACCGTTCCACTCAAACCATAACACATTTATTTCGCCCCCAAAAGCCTGCACTTTTTCATTCTTTGTATTTTTGTAACCTTTATTTCCTTTACATCTACTTCTTTAAATCTGCAGCTTTGGTTGTCCACATAAGTAATATCTGCATTATCTTCTCCAAGCATTAATTCCAATTCTCCTTCTTCCAAGCTTTTTATAATTTCCTCTGTTTCATTCTCTCCCCAAACAAAATATTTTACTTCAACAAGAGCTTTTACCAAATACTTTTCCCTCATTCCTCACACGCCTCCTCTTTTGCTTTTGCCCGAACAGCACACAACAAATCTTTGAATGCTTGTTTATATCCTATTTCATATTGTGTTAAACTATTTGAAGGAACAATTCTACAATATTTTTCCAGCCATTTCAAACCCACCGACTCTTTCCTCAAACGCACAGGAACAAGCTTGCTTTTATTAATAAGTAAACTTTTTATGTTTGAATCACTACTTGTATTGTGTAATTCCGCATCCTTTTCATAACAACCAATAACCTTCCCAGTCACTTCTTCTCCACCTCTTTTGCTTTTACCCGAACAGCAGACAACCATTCTTTATACAAAAAAAGAGATTGCTTAACTCTAATCTCATCCTCTTTTAAAAGATGCGGACCTTTTTCAGTATTCTTATGTTTCAAAGCATAAATGCACCCATCAACAGATTTCTTTAATCTTTCTTCTAACCATTTCAAATCCACCGACTCCTTCCTCAAACGAACAGGCACAAGTTCACTTCTATTAAATGTAATAATATCTTCCTTATTTATCTCACCACAATCAGGATTAGGACACTTTAATTCATCACAATAAACATAATAACATTTAGCACAAGTAATTCCAGCATCTTTTTTGTAAAACCCCAAAACCTTTTCACTCATTTCTTTTCACCTGCCTGCTTTTTTTAAAACACTTCTCACATAAATGTTCACCTGTTTCTTCACAACAATAGATAAGCTGTCCAAAAATACTTGCCAAATCTTTACCACAATCACGACAGGTTGGTTCTTCATCACCACAAATTTCACACTCGCCATTTGAAGGTTCACAAAAATAAGCCTCTTCAAATTCCAACTCCTTTTCACTCATTTCTTTTTCGCCTCTTTTTCAGCCCAAGATTGTAGCTTTCTTATACAGTTTGTGCAAATCCAAAGAACAGTATGATTGTAACCAATAAACTTTTCTGTGGACGTGCTTTTCTTTTTGCAACAATCACAACCATACCTTTCCCTAATTTCTCCCGATAGCTCTAATATCGTTCTTCCTTTTTTATCTATATTCATTTCTTCCTCCCCTCTTGGTTTTCATTATTCCTAAAAAATGAACACTCAAAGCAATCATAATTTCCATTAACACAATCCCTAAT
>DATKVU010000072.1:0-1488 GCA_035529915.1 Clostridia bacterium | reverse complement strand
TTCTTCATACTTCTGTAAGAACCACTCCATTATTTTTTTCTCTGTGCTGTCAAGTGATTTTACGACATCGAGAATTTCCGCATCGGTCATACCCATCCCTGTTTTTAGTGCGGCGTTACCCTTCTCGTTTTGACTGAGCATTGCCACACCAACTTTTTGGCTCTTGGTTAATTTAAGATTAGTGCCTTCCACTTTTTCATAGACAGTTAACCACGTATCAGGGTTTGCACCCATTTTTTTAATGGTGTCGCGAAACTCTCTTAATTCTACATTCGTACTCTCGATAGCCATTTCATCCGCGGCTTTTATGGGCTTCCAGATGTTATCCCTAATCGGGCCTTTTTCATAGTTGTCAAGTTTTTCGAGCATCCTCTCTACTCGCAGAAGGTCTTGGTAAAAATTGGATGCCTGAGAGCCAACTTTCCTACGCAGACTCCTATACGATTCAGTTTCCAGACCCTCGACTGGCCTGACTTCTTCTACACCCGCATTCTTTTCTATAAGTGCTTCAAGTACCACACTCTTTTGGGAAACTGCTTCTTCAAATTCTTTACCAGCTTTTTCAAGTTCCTTATTAAGTGCTTCGATGTATTTCTTTTTCTCTGGCCTGGACATATCCTTCATGGATTCTTTGCCAGTGGTTTTCTTCATAAATTTACGCCGCTGTTCTTCAGACCACTCAAGTTGTCGTGGTATGTCGTGCCCAAGATACAGTAAACGCTTTTTGGTTAGAGGTTTGGTTTTCTTTTTTGGCTCTGCTTTCTTGGTCTCTACCCTCCCCTCGGCAGGGGCGGGCTTGGCCTGCTGGGCGGGGGTGAGGATGTTTTTGGGTTCAAAAATTCCCGTAGAAATATCTTGCCCATAGTCGTACCAGTCAATTTGCTGAAAACCGTCATACCCCTCAGACCTTAGAAATTCCATTATTGCTGGTCTTTGAATAACATCATATCTCCCCTGTTTTATTTCTTCGATTAATTCATTTTCACTCAAAATCGTATTTGGGGAAATTTTCCTTGCTCCAGCTTTTTTTATGAAATCGCCCACTAACTGAACATCGTCTTTATCTTGAAAGTCCCATATTTTAAGGTTTGGTTTTAACCTAACCTCTTTAGTCTCTCCCTTCTCCAAATCCCTGACGTAATACTCCGCCCCCCTTTTGGAATGGGCTAAAAATATAGCCTCGCTTCCATATTCACCTTTTTGCGGGGGCTTGAAGTCGCCAGCCCATTTTTTGCTTGAACCATGATAATATACTTGCTCCTTCCCCTCGGCAGTGGCGGGGGAGATGGCAGAAGATGATGAAAATATGCCTACTTCGCGAACATTGTCTTTACGGTACAATTTGCTGTACAATATAACAAACCCATCGTGTCCTGCTTGTTTCATATTTTCAGTTATAGATTTAGCCCTAAGCTCGGTATATTCCCCAAGGTTTTCTGCCGTTTCGATAACTGTATTAAATTGCTCAACGTCTTTTTCAGTTCCAAC
>DATKVU010000071.1:0-1170 GCA_035529915.1 Clostridia bacterium | reverse complement strand
GAATCAATATTTTAGACAGAGTTTTTCTTGAGTACTGTAATAGAGAGCCTAAGAAAAAGAAAAAGGAAAAATAATGGCAGATATAGATCTCGCGATAAGATATACTGACACCGATATGAAACGGCTTGAAGCTGATCTTGACCGTGTTAGAACTTCTGCCGTCACAATTCAAACCACTCTTGATAAAATAAATCTAAAAAAACTTGAAAAACGGTTTGAAAGCCTCGGCAAAGTTGCAATGAACGCCTTTGGCCGGGGCTTGCAAACCCGCATCACTGGTATCACTGCAAAAATCTTCGCACAACGGCAAGCGTTAAAACTTCTTATCAATCAATACGCACTTCTTGCTGCTACCCCAAAAAGCAAAGTATCTCAACCTGCACAATATGCCACCACCTCCGGACAATCTGCTCAGTTAGCGACTACAGGATATGGGCTTCAAAAATCAAACTTTGAAGACTATGAAAAAGAATATCGCCAAGGCAAATCAGCGAACCAAGCTGCCAGCACAAAAAAATATGAAGATATGTTGCTACGCCGATCAAGGCTTGCCAGTGATGCACTTGCTAAAGAAATGTCGATTGCTGAAGTAGCCAAAAAATATGGTGTTTCTCAATCCACAACTCGCCGTGATTATGCCGCTCTAAATAAACAACGCATGCAGGGACTTAATTTAGAAAAACAAATTTCAAAAGTCCATCAATCTCAAATCTCAACTTATAAACCAAAAGTGCCTCTTACAAAAAAGGAACTGCAATCACGATTCCCTGCTCAATATGCCACTACTGCCGGTCCTGGTCTTCCTAAAAAACAATCTTTCCAAGACGAAATTAAGGCTGGTCAAGCATCTGCTAAACATCAATCAGATGCATACTTAAAAGAACTTCGGGCCAATGCCCAAAATATTAAACAAGCAAAAATAGATAAATACAAAACGATAGGTCAGTATTATACCAAGCCTCAGCCTCAACCTCAACCTCAACCTCAAAAAGGATTGTACGACGATACCTTCAAACAAATGGCTCGCGGTCCAATCGACAGAGTTCCCAGAACAGCTGAATCTTACAAATCACTCGGTCAATACACTCGAGGTCCGGATATCAAACAACCTCCAGTAACGCCAGATTTTGGTAATATCAAACCAATAGAAGATAGTCTCAAAAAAATTGA
>DATKVU010000070.1:0-1044 GCA_035529915.1 Clostridia bacterium | reverse complement strand
GCGCGAACATTTTCCTTGGTAGCTGCAGTTGACGGCTTGCCATACATTTGTTGAATTTGATCAAGCTGTGCTTGCTTATCCACACCTTTTGTATAATCAATAACTTTCGCTTGCGGTTTCGCATAATACTGACCCAACGATTTGTAAGCTTTTATTTGCTCCTTGGCTGCTATGGATCGGTCACGCTGGATAGATGCTTCGGTACTTTTTTGAACATCAGCAGATGTCGGCCGACCATACATTTGTTGAATTTGGTCAAGTTTGGATTGTTGAATACCTTGCGCTACGGGCTGGGTTCCTGCGAATTTACTTTTTGTATAATCGATTGTTTCAACCTGGGCCTTGGTATAATACTGACCCATTTTTTTGTAGCCTTCGAGTGTGTTTTTTATTCTCGCAGCTTGGTCCCGTCTAATTGTGGATTCACTGACACTATATTGTTTGGCCAATTCTGCAATTGATTTTTCAGAATGAAGAACATCTTTTGCTTGTAATGATCTGCGCAATATCATGTCTTCATATTTTTTTGTACTGGCAGCAAACGGCATGGGCTTACCCGCGCCGAGTTCTGATTCAAAATCTTCGAATGATGTTTTTGAGGGCTGGTAGGATGTGGTTCCATACTGTGCAGATTTTCCAGAAGTGGTTCCTAATTGGTCGAAGCCTTTTTTAGGAACAGGTGCTTTTTGTGCAGCAGCAAGAAGCGCATATTGCGTGATGAGACCTCTTATGGCTTGTTGTTGTGCAAAAATCTTTGTAGTAACGCCGGTAATACGGGTTTGCAAGCCCCGGCCGAAGGCGTTCATTGCAACCTTGCCGAGGCTTTGAAACTGTTTTTCAAGGTTTTTTAAATTTATTTTATCAAGAGTGGTTTGGATTGTGACGGCAGAAGTTCTAACACGATCAAGATCAGCTTCAAGCCGTTTCATATCGGTGTCAGTATATCTTATCGCGAGATCTATATCTGCCATTATTTTTCCTTTTTCTTTTTCTTAGGCTCTCTATTACAGTACTCAAGAAAAACTCTGTCTAAAATATTGATTC
>DATKVU010000069.1:0-2864 GCA_035529915.1 Clostridia bacterium | reverse complement strand
TGAACGTGCCGTTAACATCTCCACCTCTAAAAGATAAAGCGGCCAGAGATTTGGGCGGAAATATCTTTTGGGGCTTTCCGTCTGGCCGTCCTGGCGTCCGCAGGGCAAAAGAAACAAGTTTTTTTGTTTCAGGGTGGGGGCGGAATAAAAGGGTTTCCTTTTACGCCCCCCCCGAAACAAAAAAACGAAGTTGATTTTGCCCTGCGGCGAGGAGCAACAAAGAGGCAATTCCCGAGCCAAAAAATTGTTTTTTAAGAAACAAACTTTTTTGGTGAGGGTGTTGCCGATTTGTTGCGACGAAGAGCCGACGGCCGACGGAAAGCCCCAAAAGATATTTCCGCCCAAATCTCTGGCCGCTTTATCTTTTAGAGGTGGAGATGTTAACGGCACGTTCAACTACCCGAAGGGAACTTCTTCTTTAGACTATTTTTCAGGACCAGGCCTCATCAGGCCTGACTATTTTTCAGCCAGGATCATATGGCGGCCGCTGGGGGAATCCGGCCTCCAAAGTTATCCGGGAAAGGACGAGGCCACTCATAATCATCGCCCGGCCACTGCCGGCTACACACCAACAGCAAACCCCACAGCGGCTTTAATCGATTACACCCCGGGGATAAAGTTAGCCGGCTAAATCGGCCCCAGGGCGCCATTTTCTGTTTTGAACGTAAAAATAAACTACCCTAAAATTGCCAACAGCCTATTTGGCCCTTTTTTGTCGTCGGAAGAAATTCCCAAACGGCCGGGTATTGATACTATGGTATGTCTTTTAAAGCAACGGCCGGCAGAAGCCACTACAAGGCCTTTTATTTTAGCCGGGAGGCTTGAGGATCGCTTCTTTTTAATATCGCCATAGTCCAGGCCAAATCATCGCGGCACATAAGACACGCAAGGACAAATTCCCCCTTGTACGTCTTGACATACTTGACGCCTTGTTTCTTTTTGGCGCACACTGCGCATAAAATAGGTTTTGCCATGTTCTACATGGCTAAAGTAGAAGGCCAGCCCTAAACTTCTTGACTATTTTTCACTTTCCCGACAAAATCAAACCCACTGCCTTAATCGAAAAAATCCTGTACGTTGCTTCGTTTGAATCCCCACCAGACCCCCACCGGATATCCACCACGTCCCCAGGCCACGCGCCAGCACCCCTTTCGGGCTAAGTCGGTATTGCTAGGAGCGAGGGTAAAAGCCTAAAGAAGCGTAGAGGTCGGTCGCCTCGCTGGGGCTCGGCTCCCTTAGCACCTCGCTTGGCCGCTCGGTTCGGCCCCTGGGCCGGGGCCGGCTCGGCCGTTCGGCCTCGTTGGGCGGTTGTAGCTTTGTTGTTTGCGTCGGCACTCTCTCGGGGAGTGCCTCTAAAAAAAAAGCCTAGTGCGGTTTAAAGCCTGAAGATGTTCTCGGCCTTTTAAAGGGGCTCTGCCCCTATGTGCTACCCCGTAGAAAAAAACTAAAGTGGGTAAAAGCGGGGCCGACAATAGTCGGCCAAGGAAGTGTCTGAATAAAAAGAGAAAGGTTACAGACGGCAAGCAAGGAAGTTGTTAAGAGAATAAAAAGCTAGTTCTTGTGAAAGGTTGCAAAAGTTAGTTATTTTTATTGACAGGAGTACTAAGGCAGGAGTAAAATCGGGGGTGGAAAGGAAAGGGGCTTCGTCTTAAACCCAAAGCCCCTAACAAATTTAAATCATGTCTACCTTAAGTGTATCAAACCTCAAGAAGCTTGTCAAGCACAATTTTCCCGAAAGTGAGCCCCAGGCCTACTTCCTAGACCGCCAGGGCCGCTGGCAATCCTCAGACTCTTCCTTTGCTGTCCTCCCCCCTCACCTCCTGGCTCCCGTTCAACAGGCCCCGAAGGGGCCTAACTTGATATATACTGATATAAGTGGGCACGACGACAAATCCCGTTTTCGGGGTTTAAGAGCCAAATTTGATGAAAAATTTCCCGGACACCCTAAAATAGCCGTTTTATGCCATGACTGCGGCCGTTTTATGGAGGTCCCCTGTGTCTGTAGGACTTGGCGCTTGTGTGAATTTTGCCTGGCCCGCGAGGTTCGAAGGCTTTGGTCTAAGTATATCCAAAGGGTAGCCTCTGTCCCCACAAGCCGGCTAAGACTGGTAACATTGACTAAAGTCAACGAAGATTCTTTGACCCCGGAAACTATTAGTAGAATTAGAAAAGAATTTAAAAAACTAACGCACCTTGCCGCGTATCGTGATAAAATAGAGGGGTACTTATACACCATCGAAGTCATCAACACCGGAAAAGGTTGGCATGTCCATATCCACGCAATCGTTGCGGTAAAATTGACAGGCGATTTGCTCGGCCACCGGAAAGACCGACGCCATACCGCCGACGAAGAACGGTTATCTTTTGACTGGCAAGAAATCACCGACGGAAGGGGGAAAATAGTTAACATAACAAACGCTTCGAATCATAGGGGTACCTTGAATTATCTTTTGAAGTATCTTTCTAAGATCCCACAGATCTACGGACTGGACCATGAGTACCTTGCCGCTCTTCACGGTTGCCGCACTTTAAGTGTTGGCGGCGGCTGGTATGACGCAGATGACCTCAAACCTGAAAAAATTCTTTGTTTTTGTCCTGAATGTTTTTGTCCAAACTGGATACCGGAATTCCTAATCAGAAAAGCCGAGTACCCCGAATTTACCAGGGGCCCATAGAAAAATATAGTCAGGACGTATAATTTCTAAAGTCAACCAGGCATCGCTTATTGCCCCCAGGCTTTTTTTTTAACGCAAACAACAAAGCTACAACCGCCCAACGAGGCCGAACGGCCGAGCCGGCCCCGGCCCAGGGGCCGAACCGAGCGGCCAAGCGAGGTGCTAAGGGAGCCGAGCCCCAGCGAGGCG
>DATKVU010000068.1:0-4162 GCA_035529915.1 Clostridia bacterium | reverse complement strand
GTTTTTAAAACTGCTATTATTTATTTATGAATCAGTTGACCGAAAGCTTGTGGGGAGACGAGGGATTTTCGGCGATGGCAGTGCAAAAACCCTTTTTTGAGATGTTGGGGGTAGTGATGCGCGATACGGCCCCGCCTCTGTTTTATATTTTAGGTTTTGTTTGGACAAGAATTTTTGGTACCTCTGAGCTCGCTTTAAGAAGCTTATCTTTACTTTTAATTGCAGGTACGGCTGTTTTTGCTGGTTTGATTGTTTATCAGGTTCAAAAAAGGAAACTCTTGGCTACTTTGGTTGGTTTATTAACATTTTTTACTCCCTTTTTAGAACCTTTTGCTTTTGAATGGAGAATGTATGCTTTACTGGTTTTTACGGTGAGCGGCTCGGTTTACTTTTTTGTGGTGCGAAAATGGAGGCTTTACGTTTTTTTTACTCTCGCTGCTTTATATACCCACCACTTTGCTCTTTTTACTTTGGCGGGAGAGGGGATTTGGTTTTTGTTAACTGAATTTAATTGGAAGCGACCCAAAACTTATTTTTCCCAGCTTTGGCCCTTTTTTCTTATTGGTCTGCTTTATCTGCCCTGGCTTTATCCTCTGTATTTGCAAACCGTGCGAGTTAAAAGCGGTGGCTTTTGGCTGAGTAAACCAACTTTTAAGAATTTGACTGATTTGTTTTCTGGATTTTTTGCCGGTGTAGAAAAGGCCTGGTATAAAATTTTGCTGCCATTGGTTGGAGTAATTTTGCTTTTGGCTAAGGAATGGCGAAAGATTATTACTAAGTTTGGGGAAATCCTTTTTATCTTTTCTGCCCCGGTTTGGCTTTCATTTTTAGTTTCTTACCTGGTAACGCCGGTTTTTTATGACCGTTATCTTTTATCAGTTAGTGTTGGCATAGCAGTTTTGCTGGGCATGGGCTTGAAGAAAAAGTTCTTGCTCCTTTTGGCTGGGCTGGTAGTCTTTTCTGCTTTTTTAAGTCTACAGCGCTTTGCTCATCCGGCCAAGCGGCCGTTTAGGGAACTGGCGGCTTTTGTTAAGCAAGAGAAAAAAGCTGAAGATTTTCTTATCAATTATAATGGCCAGGCTCATCATCTTTGGGAAAGTAAATATTATGGTCTTGAGGCGCCAATTTATAGCCCAGCTGGTCCTTTGCCCCTTTATGTAGGAACAGCCCAGATGACCGAAAAGGACACTGTAGAAACGCTAGTAGAAGTAAAAGGAAGACTCGGGGTCATTTCCAGTGAACCAAGAGAGAAAATTGAAATCCCAGGATTTGAAATGATAGAATTTAGAAGTTTTGGCTCCCTTAATTTTTCTTGGTGGAGAGAGAGTTAAAGCTCTTCTAGTTTAACGGTGCCTTCTTTTTTCTCTTCGCCAATAAGATTAAGGTATTTTTCTGTGGTCGAGAGTCTTTTGTGACCGGCAAGCTTAGAGATAACCACTAAGGGAGTGCCAGAGGCCAGGTGATGATAAACCCAGGTATGGCGCAGGTCATTAACTTTGGCATCTTTAATACCAGCCAGGTCAAAAAATCTCTCAATTGAAGAGCGAATGTTTCTGATTAAAAAGGGCCGACCGGTTTTAGTGATGAAAATGGTTTTTTCTTTAACCCGGGGTCTTTCTTTAAGATAGCGCTCTAAGGCATTTTTGGCGGCTTTATTAAGAGGGATAGTGCGACCTTCATGAGATTCATAAGGCCGGATAATAATCTCATTTTCTTTATAATCATCTAAGGTTAGGCTAGCAACTTCGCCGATTCTAATACCAGTCTGGAGCATTAGCTCGACAATCGCGGAAATCCGGGCATCATCACGACAAGCATCTCTTAAAGCCCGATATTCAAGTTTTGAGAGAATTCTTGGGGGTTTGACTTCATATTTGGGGTGGGTGACTGAAGTGGCTGGATCAGTCTCAATCAGTCCCTCGGCCTTTAGAAATCGGAAAAAAGTTTTAATCGAGTTGATTTTGCGGGAAATAGATTTGGCAGTATAGCCTTTACTTTCCAGCTCGGCCTTAAAGTCGTTGAGTAAATTTTGATTTACAGCCGTGACCACATTGACACCTTTGCCCGCTAAGAATTTGCTTAATTGAGCAATGTCATTGCTGTATGCTAAGATGGTGGCAGAAGCTCTTTTTTGCTTTTTTAAGTACTCGGTGAATTTTTCCGAGGCATTAGCAAAAGGGATTGCGTTTGTCATATTTTTTCCAATTTCTGTCCCATAATATCATTAGACAAGCTTGATGTCAATCAAATTATTAGAGAAAAAAATTCTTTTTTTAATTCTATTATTCCTTTTTTTCAGCCTGCTTTCAAGTTGTATAAGACAAATTTTAGTTAATTTTAATACAACTAATCAAGTGGCAAAAAGACAGAAGGAATTGGCCCAGCTAGAGGAAAAGAATGAAGCTTTGAGAGTAAGACTGGAGGAAGTACAAAGCCGCGAGTTTTTAGATGAACAAGCAAGAAAACTTTTGGGAGTCGGTGATGTTTCCGCTAGTGCCAGGCCGCCAGAAAAAAGCCAATCCGTTCCTCAAAAACCCCAAGAAGAAAGAAAGCTTGCTAATTGGCAAAAGTGGTTTAGGTTATTTTTTCGGGAACACCTTTAAATTGGAAAAGAGGAATCGGTTCAAACCAGCTGTCTTTCCAACCGTGAGCGACTTCCAGGAAGTCAATTTCCCTGCAGCCAAGGTTGATGGCATCTTGTATCTGAAGAAGGTTAGTGTAGTTCCCGATACCAGGGAAGTGAACAATATCATAAGCACCTTGGAGGCAATAATACACTCCTTTATAAATGGTAACTAAGTCTACTCCGGCCAGTTTGTCGTTGATTTCCGTGGAAATCATCCGGAATTCATATTCTCCTGCCTGGTTAATTATTTGGCGGAAAGTTTCTTTTCTCCTTTCATCTTCATAAGGCGACCCGTCTCTAGGAGTAAACCGTTTTAAACTGAGTTTAAAATGAGCATTAATATCTTCGAACCTATTGATGATGGTTTGGGGAGACTGAGCAAGAATAATTCTTTGATCCCTTTTGAGGTTATATCTTTTTTTGCCGCTTAAAGTTAAAAGAAAACTCTCCAGGTTTGGATATTGCTCCAATGAAAGCATATACTTTGGGTCATCGGTTTCCAGCCCCAACTTTTTTGCGATTTTGGGAGCAACAGAAATGGCATTAAGGAGGATTTTGCGGGGGAAGAGCGTAAAAATAATTGGAATTAGAGTCTTTTCCTTGAACCAAAAGGTATTGGCTTCTTGCCAGTAGCTACCAAACCAGCGCAGTTCGTTCTTGTCTTTTTCATACCATAAGGGGAGGAGGCCGATGGGTTCACCGCCGCGCTCAAAGATCATAAAAACCGGCTGGTGTTTATAGCCGAGATAGAAGGCATAACGAAAGCCCCAAAGTTCAAAAAGTGTTTTCTTTGGACTGAATTTTTCAAAAAGCTCCCGACAGATTTCAAGATTGGTTTCCACTCGAACAGTAATGTTTTCTTGCTTTATTTGGAGCAGATTAACACTACCTTTAAGCGGTCTAATTGCCTGGGTATTGAGGAAGGACGAACAGAGAAAATCTATGCCAGGAGGCTCTTCTTCTTCGAAAATTAATTCATTTTTTTCCTCAGCCATTTTAAAAATTGAAAAATAAAATTACAAAATAATGTAATCAGAAAAAAGCTAGTAATGTCAATAATTAATTTGAGGCTAAATTAAGGCTAAAAAAAATTAATTTTTTGCTCTTGCCTCAAGATTTGATTTTTGGTAGAATATAAAAAGACGAGCGGGGTAGTGTAAAGTTGCACGGAAGGCTCATAATCTTCCAGACCAGGCGCAATTCCTGGCCCCGCAACAAAATTGAGGCTCTAGGTTTGTCCTGGAGCCTTTTTATTGATATAATTTGTTAGCTTGGCAGGGTAGCTCAGTTGGTAAGAGCGCCGCACTCATAACGCGGAGGTCGCGAGTTCAATCCTCGCCCCTGCTACTTGTTTTACGAGAGTTTAAGAAGTGCTTCGAAGTTATCGTTTTCCGCGGCTTTGTTTTTTGTTTTTTTAGCGCATTTTTGACACTGGTGGATAATCAGGTATTGACCGCCTTTGGTTTCCACTCCCACCGGTTTCATTAATCCCTGACAGGGAGAAAGCCTATCTCCCGGCCCTTTTTTATCCACATG
>DATKVU010000067.1:0-2141 GCA_035529915.1 Clostridia bacterium | reverse complement strand
GAAAATGTGACAAAGGACTTTGTAATTGATGCCATTGATGAAGATTTTGCGCTCATGAATGTATTCACGGCAGCCATGCAAGAAGATATGGCGGCACTGAATAACATGGGCAAGGAAGCAAAAAAGTAAAATTGCCGTTGGCAACTTGGATAAGGGGGTTTGTTTTAGGCGTTCTAAAGCAGTCCCCACTATCACTTGATGAGTTTACAATGGCGGCCATATTTGATGCCTACATAGGCCACACAATAGGCGAAAACATAAAGGCACGCACGCAATGGGAAACGGCAAGATTTGTTTCTTTTGTAACCTTGAAAAGTGCAGGTAATAAAAGGATGCACAAACCGCAAGATTTGATTAAGTTTGACTGGGAACAACAAGACGACAAAAAAGGCACTGGAAACAATGCTTGGACAAAAGAAGAAATAGAACAATTGAAAAAACAAAAACCAAACTGGTTCAAATAAAATGGCAAGAAAGCAGATAAACATCCGTGCAGGTTTTGACTTAGCAGCATTTTCAACATCAAGTCAAAATTTAGAAAGAAGTCTAAAACAAACTGCTGCAAAAATGAAGTCAATCGGCACCACAATGTCGATGTCTATCACTGCGCCATTAGTCGCAATGGGTGGCTTAGCCGTAAAAACTTTTGCAAGTTTTGAGCAATCAATGGCAAAGGTTAACGCGGTAAGTGGGGCAACCGGTGCAGAATTTCAAGCATTAAATAAACTTGCATTAGATTTAGGATCAACAACACGATTTACTGCGGCGCAAGTTTCTGACTTAATGTTGAACTATTCAAAGTTGGGTTTTTCAGCAGGCGAGATTGAAAAAATAACCGGCGCAACTTTAAATTTAGCACTTGCAACCGGTGAAGATTTAGCAAAAAGTGCTGAGGTTGCTGGTAGTACATTGAGGGCGTTTGGATTAGATGCAAGTGAAATGTTGCGTGTTACTGATGTAATGGCAAAGTCTTTCAGTTCATCGGCACTTGACTTAAATCGTTTCAGCGAATCAATGAAATACGTTGCACCAATTGCGGCAAGTGCGGGCATTTCAATTGAGGAAACAAGTGCAATGCTTTCCATCCTTGCAAATAGTGGCATAAAAGGATCGCAGGCAGGTACATCATTAAGGCGTATTATTTCAGACTTAGGATCAACAAGTGGCGGAACTGCAAAAGCAATTGAAAATTTAACAAAACAAGGGTTAAATCTTGCCGATGCAAAAGATGAGGTGGGGCGAACCGCACAATCTGCGCTATTAATTTTGTCAAAAGGGGTTGATCAAATCAAACCATTAACGGCTGAATATGAAAATGCTGCTGGTTCTGCACAAGCAATGGCCACAATAATGGACAACACACTGGAAGGTGCAATGTTTAGAATGAAATCTGCAATTGAAGGTGCGGCAATTTCATTTGGTGAGATGTTGGCACCGGCGGTTAATAAAATAACTGTTCTTGTCGGAAACCTTGCAACATATTTTAAAAATTTAGATCCAGAAACAAAAAATTTAATTATTAGAATTGCAGGCGTTGCAGCCGTTATTGGGCCGTTAGCAATTGCGGTTGGGGTTTTGTCTTCTGCATTGGCCTTTTTAATTACTCCGGTTGCATTAGTTGTTGCCGGTGTTGGAGGGCTTTTGTTTCTTTTAAGTGGTGGAATAGATACACTTTCATCAACTAAAAAACAAGTTAAGGAACTGAGCGAAAGCATGAAGGTCTTAGCTGATGCAACAAAGAAATCAACTGAGCAAGTAAGCACAGAAACGGGTGTTGTAAAGTCTTATTTTGACGCTTTAAGAAAAACAAATAAAGGTTCAATAGAAAGGGAACAATTAATTAATTCAATTAATGCAACTTATGGAACAACCTTAAAAAACTTAGAAGATGAAACCGCATTTGTTAAACAATTAGATGGTACTTATGAAAACTTAATTGCATCGTTAAAAACAAAAATAAAATTATCACTAAAAGAAGATGCGCTTACCGATTTAATAAAGATTGAAGAAGGTATTAATTCAGTTATTTCAGTACTTCAACAAAGACTCCCAGACCAAAAAAGCATGGGGGCATGGAAGGAAATGAATAATGAGTTGAATAAGCAATATATTCTTCTTGGTGACAACAAAAAAGCGCAAGA
>DATKVU010000066.1:0-1001 GCA_035529915.1 Clostridia bacterium | reverse complement strand
TGCAGCAGCAGGCGATAAGACTGGCCCAGAAGCCCACAGAGGCCATTAAAGCTAAAGCCCCCGCCAAGGTCGTTAAGCCCGCCAAGCCGACTATTACTCCCGCCGAGGCCAAGCAGCCGTGGGAGATGACACCAGAAGAATTGGCTAATGTTCCCAGTGGTTGGTATAAGGACAAACAACATTTAATACCCTTGAGCAAGTTCAAGGAAATTGGTATTAACCGAAATTATGTCAAAAAACCTGATGGTTATTATCATGTTCTTGGTGATGGCAATCTTGGTGCAAAAGTTACTAAGACAGAACTTGACAGAAGTAGGAATGAATCAATAGATTCTCATAAGTATTATGTTCAAAAAGCCCTATCCGAAAACAAACCCGTTCCTCCCGAAGTCTTAGCCGAATACAAAGGCGAGCCGTGGGCCGACGAAGCCTTAGCAGAGGCGGGGAAGGGGGAAGTGTATAAAATTGGTGATAAATATGCTGTTCCCTCACCTAAAAGGCTTGGATTCAAAAAAGGATTCGGAGATGCCCTGTTTGATACAAAGGAGCAGGCGGAAGCGTACAAGGCGATTCAGGATAAACAAGAAGAAGGAAGAAAACAGGGGGAATTAGAGGCCGAAGAAAGAGAAAAAAGGGCAGAAGAAAAGAAAAAACAGGATGATTTCATAGACGGCTTTGGCGAAGAACTAACGCCTATGAAAAAAGGTAAAGTTATTAAGACGTTAAACAAGAAAATTAACGCTTCTGGGAAAAGGACTACAGTTAAAGACCTTGTTCGCGACCT
Organism: Clostridia bacterium; assembly: GCA_035529915.1. Classification (GTDB taxonomy): domain Bacteria; phylum Patescibacteriota; class Microgenomatia; order UM-FILTER-40-11; family UM-FILTER-40-11; genus DATKVU01. Next base: position 217 of record DATKVU010000066.1, on the reverse strand, counting down.
TGTCAAAAAAGGCGAAGCCATTGAATCACACGAAGAAAATAAGATTAAGCCCATGTCAAGAAAGGCGTCTTTTAGAGCAGACCAAGCCACACAAGATGCGCACGAAAAACAAATCAGGGAAGGTGGCAAAAAGACCGTTTACACAGTTGGCGGCTACGACTTAGGAAAAACAGCTTATGATTATGCACTCTTTCTGAAAGATAAACCTGCCACCCCC
>DATKVU010000065.1:0-1011 GCA_035529915.1 Clostridia bacterium | reverse complement strand
AAAAAAAATGTTTTTTTGCTGGCACAAGGCCCAAGACAAGCGGAGTTATCCACAACAACAGGCATATGACACTCTTGTCTCCTTCCCCTGCCATTGCTTCGTGTCCCCAACAAGCTGCCCACGAGTGCCGTTACAAGCAACCCATTTTGCACCTGCCCTGGAAAACCCGCCAGCAAAAAAACAAAAAAACTTACTTTGCCTCCTGCGGTTCAAAACTCAGAACCTTTCGAATCACCGAACAAGTACCTGCTTTATTGTTTTCAATACTTACCCTGCAATCTCGCCCAATAAAAACCTGCGAAACCCACTTAACCAAATTCGAAGGCACACTTAACTCATCCGCAAGCTTTCCAACCTCATCCAACAAACCCGCAACCGAAATTATTTCGAAAAGCTTGCTATTGGAATATTTTGAATTATTCGACTTAGTAATCGAAGGATTAATAAAAGACGGAATAATCAAAGGCTCTCCGACAGGCTGCTCGATTAAGTAATTGAAAATAAACTTATTTTCCAACACACCAGGAGCAGAATTCCACTTCTGAACACCCTTAAACACAATGTCCTGAATAGTTGCATTATAAGAATCCTCCTTAATCAAAGGCCTGTCAAACTTGTTGTCCTGATTCTTAAAACCTTCACCAGTTAAATCAATCATGATTTTTCCCTCAGGCTCTTTCTTTAATTCAACTTCTTTTCCTATTACTGCCTCTTTTTCAACAGGCACATTACTTTCTTCCTTAACTTTTTCAACTTCTTTTTCTTCTACCATACTGGTTCACTTCCTCTTAAAGCCCTCAACAAGGGCAAATAAGCACAAATTATTTTTTTACATTAAACTCCAATTGTTTCAACTTCCACAAAATACCTTCATTGTAAATAAAAAAATCTCCATTACTTACCTTCAAATCCTTAAAAAACTCAAAACCACTATCACCTTTTGCATTAGCATAAAAACAACCAACCTTTTGCAAAACAGGCTTTCTCTTATCACTCATTCTTTTTCGCCAC
>DATKVU010000064.1:0-1323 GCA_035529915.1 Clostridia bacterium | reverse complement strand
GGGGGTGGTGCTTGGGTCAGGGTTTCTTTTACAATTACATATTTATTATCATCTAACAACCCCGCGCCGTTTTTTTTGGCTGTGCTTGTGGCGCTTTGTACCGTGTAGCCGCCCCATGTTCTAGTTTCGCCATCGTAGCCGCTCGCCCCTTGTTTTACTATGGGCAATAGTTCCTTAAATTCTAGTATATCAGAATAAAAACAAAGTGTCTTGTTATCAACCATTATGTTAATGGTGGTTTTAGACTTGTGCTTTTGTTTTGATTCAACGGGCGGCGGTTGCACTGCTTGCGGTTCGGCTTCGGGCTTGGAGTGCCTCACAATTGGTCTTATACCAAAGTCGGCGGGCTTGCCTTCTTTATTCAGTGCTTTTAGCAGGTTGCTTTTTAGTAGCTTGGTATCAATCGCCCCGCTTGCGGTTATCTCGCTGCCTTGTGGTATATCTACGATCAGGGCTAATTCGTACCCTTCCCATTGTCCTAAAATTAAATTAATATCAGGGTTCAAAAGACTCCCTAATTGACGGGCTTTTAGTTTGTCTATAGCAACCCACCCGCCCCGACCGTTGGGTGCTTTGGCTGCGTCACTCATTAGCGTTATTTCTCGGCTTAATGCTTCGTTAAAAATTAATGCGTACTTTTTTACATTGTCGTTCATTTTAAAGCTCCTTTGTTAATTTTTTCTAAACTTAATAATATTTTACCAATTTCTAAATAAGGCGGCTGTGTCAATTTGCACTCAATGTCGTCTAATATTTCAAAGTTATAATGCTCTGCCAACACGTTCCCATTATACCCACCATGAAACATTTTTCTATTTTCCTCGGTGAACGGCAAGCCAATAACTAAAAAGCCATCATTATTCAACTTCTTAAAATGCCCACTCCCTAACACTACACGGGGCAGGGGCTTTTTTTTATCAACGCCCTTAATTTTTCGCCCCGTTCCCTTTGTCTTAAAAACGCCTAATTGACCCGCTTCTAACGTTTCGTTTATTTTACGCTTTGACGGTTTTTTAGGTATGTATCTATTATAGGCCATCGGTCAACCCCCTTAATTTTTTAATTCCCTCTAAATAAAAGGGCTTTTTGTTTGCATCCCATTCGTTCAAAGCGGCTTTTATATCTTCCAGGGTTGTTTCTATTTTGTTAAGCTGTGCTTGTTTTGCCTCGACTCTCGCTTCCCTTGAAAAGTATTCAAACTGATTTGAGAATAACAAAATAAGGCTATCAATACCGCTTTTGTCTTTTTGGGGTAGCCATTCACCAATTGACAATCTGGCAAACTTTGAAACGGTCATGCCGTAAGACTTGGCGGCTTCTTTT
>DATKVU010000063.1:0-1922 GCA_035529915.1 Clostridia bacterium | reverse complement strand
TGGCTTTTACATTATCTTTGGCTTTTTGGTGTTGGTCGTTGTCTTCTGGAGGCCCATAAAGGCTCTCCATAATATCAATGGGAACGGTCTGAGGTTGCTCAAACTCTGGGGCTAGGCTCTTTGTGGTGCCATCTGTTTTGGCTGCTGACTTTGGGGTTTGCTGTTGAGTTTCTTTTCCAATGCTTGTTCCAGTTTTTCCAGTGGTAGATTGGGATTTATCCCCATTTCCTTCAAGCCTTTTCGTAACGTCATTGGTGCCCCCTTCATCTATTACATTACTATTTTTTTTGGCATTAAGCAACTTTTTTACTTTCATCAGCTTTGTCATAGCCTCTGCATTATCATTATTTTCTTTATAATGTCCTGGTTTCGCATCCAAATTTCCATAAGAAATGTCTCCAGCGCCATAATTTGGCACATTTTCTCTTATATGGGTAAGTTTATCCAAACCAAGTTTTTTCATTTCAATAAGGATATTTTTTCTGCCTTTTTCAATAGCAGCATCAACCTCTACTTTAGTTTTTCCCGGTACAACCCATTTTAATTCATCGCCTTGGTCTCTACCAATAATACCACCTAAATCATTAATTGTACCGACAAGATTTTTTTCAAGTAAAGCCCTAATGTCCTCGTTTGCTCTCGGATGATTATCGCCATACTTGTCATTAATAGCCTTCATGTTATCAATATCACCGCGACCATACACATAGGGGATGTTGCGCTTTTCTAACTCCTTGGCAGCCTTTTCTACTTTCCCAAAATTAGTCGCTTCGGAAAATAATCTGTCCTGAATCAGCTCTTTATTATCTTCCAAAGCCTCGCGCAAACGTGGTTCTGATGCAGTCTCCAATTCAGTATCAATATGCTGAACGGGTCTAATGTATCTTTTCATCTCCTGTTGCTGCTCTGGAGTGTAAACAGGAGCGGTTTCTATGGCTGTAACCGGAGTTTCTGTTTCTGTAACAGGTGATTCCTGTTCTTTCTGGGCTACCAAATCTCTTACGCCCTGGACATCCTGTGAAATCTGTTCGCGCTGGGCAAGTATATCTTGGTGCGCTTCTTTTTTGGTTTTGAAGACGTTATTCTCGTCAAAGTTATTCACCCAGCCTTTACCGTCCTCAGCCTTCTTTACTGTACCAATAGAACTTCCGTCCTCAAACAGTTCATAACCGCCATTTTCGGTTCGCTTCATTTTATATTGAGGTTCAGTTTTTTTCTTTAACTTATCAACCTTTTGGGCTACCTCTAAATCAGGCTCCATTTCTGGGATGGTTGAAAAAGGTGTTTCTGGTTCAGCCTCAAGGTCTGCTTGTGTTTCTGCATTTTTAAGCTCTGTTTCTCGGGCTTGATTTTGTTTAATCTGCTCACTCTGTTTTACTTGATTTTTGTAATTGCTCCTCAATTTAGATCGTCTTGCAGCACCAGCACCAGCAGCACCGGACACAAATACTCCAGCAACTACAGCACCCTTAACACCCTGTTCAAGCAGCTCTGACCCCGTACGAGGCTCCCATCCCATAGCAAAATCGGGGTCTATTTTTCGCATTTCGATGACTGCTGGAGTCATAAATGCGTTCATTAAACCACCTTGGATCACTTCCTCCGCGCCCTCACCAAATATTCCAAGAGATTCTTTAGCAAACTTCATTAAAATTGTTTTTGCCGTAGGATTTGCCAATATCTTTTTAAGCACTTGCGCTGAAGTCTCTTTACCTCCACCCTTTTTTAAAGCTCCCAGAAATCCAAAAGCATTTCCTATGTACTCAACGGCACCAGATAACGCGCCATAAAGAGGAGCTTTTTTATCGGCTATATGCTGCCATTCTGCAAGATTATCGCCAGTAACGCCGTATTTTTCGGCCAGCATTTCAGCTTCTTGTAGAAAGCCACCAGTCTCCATTGTAATACTTGCTCCCACACCT
>DATKVU010000062.1:0-1013 GCA_035529915.1 Clostridia bacterium | reverse complement strand
ACGTACCTTATGGCTCAATCCATATAGGTGACGGAACCAAACCGCCAGTCTGGGTAGAAGTGCTTCTCCCACAGATCAGGAGTTATAGTTCCCTTAGCAAGGACTTGCTTCACAAGTAACTGTGCTCTCTCTGGATTCCTTCCGTCTATACTTAACCCTAGCTTTGCACTCCAACGGATGTAAACCCTGGAGCCGAAGCTCCATACTTCCGCATAATCCTTCAGCCGCCATACGCGGCTAGTGTTGCTGGCGTAAGCTGTTGCTGTTGTCACGGTTGCTGTTGTCATTGACTTGCTTTGCAATGGAATTCCTGCGTTACACGGATGCGCAGCCCCCGATTAAACTTACTTACCCCACACACCCTTTCTTTTTTTCTATGCGGTATTGTACTCGGGTAGGGTATGTGAGAAGAGTTGGGTAAATTTTATGGAAATTAGGTCCAAAACTTGGCGTTTTTGTCGGTAACACAGGGTTTTGGGCCAAGAACAACTTTTTTTACCTTTTGATTAACCTAATTTTGTAAAAAAATATAAAATCCTAACTACGTATGTGAAGTCTGGACTTTACCCAAATTTTTACACCAAAAAGCCGGGGTTTTAGGCCCCGGACTTAATGAAAAAATATCTTTGATTTTAGTTTGCTTTTGAACCTTTATAAGCTTGGGTCGCTCTTACCGCTTTCTTGAATGCTTCTTCGTCTGGAAGTGAATAAGCCAATTCTTTTTTCGCTGAAGTTACAAAATCACGTACTTCAAAAGAGTCGGCACCTTCTTTTGTGCGTTCCAGTGCGTGCTCCTTGATTTTTTCAAGGGCCTCAACGCGTTTTTGGCGGACTCCTGCGTCCATCAGTATCCAAAACTGGTAGCTTTACTAAATATAGGGCATCCAATCTTTGGATATCTAGCTAATAGAATGTAAAAAGGCAATAATTGGTCATAGAGACAATTCATGACTTCGTCATATCGCGATCCGAACATAACAGCAGCTCTTGCGTACCAGGCAGAACAAGAACAG
>DATKVU010000061.1:0-15186 GCA_035529915.1 Clostridia bacterium | reverse complement strand
GGCATATTCTTCTCTCTTTTCTTTAATCAAACGTAAAAGTAAGTTGAAAATTCCCTCAACTTCTTTCTTAGCCCGTTTACGCCAATTTTCAGTCGAAAGAGTATATATAGTTAAGTGTTTAATCCCCAAATTTCGGGCATGCTCAACAATCCGAGCCGCATTTCTGACTCCCTCCTCATGGCCATCATTTATTGGAAGACCCCGCTCCCTAGCCCACCGACGATTGCCATCCATAATAATGGCAATATGCCGGGGAATATTTTTTAAATCAAGTCTTTCTTTCTTTGGCATAAAAAAATCCCCTTTAGGTTTTTAGTATAAGCATTATATCATCCTTAGCCGCCTCTTTCTTTTCCTTTGCCAATCACCGTTTCTCCGTATTTGATAGAAAAGTTAAGGTTGCCTTCCTTTTTTGCAACAGTTCCTGAATTACCACAGTTATTACAAATATCGCGCGGGGGGAAAATCTTTTCCCCGCAAGCGCCACACTCTTCTCCAATCAAACGCATACGAAATATTTGAGTTTGCCAACCAAAAGGAGTAGACAACTTTATTTCCCTTTCCCTTCCACTTTAAATAGCCAATAACCCAAAAAAAGACAGAAAAAAGAGGCCAAAAAAGAAACAAAAAGAAAGGAGCTTTTGGCTAAAATACCAAATTGAAGCCTGCCAAAAATGAATATTCTTGAAACCAACAAAACCAAGGCCCAAGTCAGCCAAAGATAGAGCGGCAAACCAAAGACTAAGACTGCCTGAGACCAATCTGGTTTTTCCATAATTCTTTTGGTGGTTAAGAACGGATGGCTATAAATGCCGTAAAGATTTCTCAAAAATAAATAACTCTCTTTTATTCCTACCAAAACTCCAAATTTAACTAATTTTTTAGCTTTAAATTTTGTGTTTGCCATTCCTGTTTGAAAGCCGCTCTGGCTCGGGAAAGCCTTGACTCAACGGCCTTAGCCGTCATTCCCAGTTTTTTGGCAATTTCCTTCATGCTCAATCCTTGGTAATACTTTAGTCGTAAAATCTGGGAATATCCTTCGGACATAGAGCCTAAAACTTGTTTCACCTCCTCTCTCAGTTCTTGCTTTAACAATTCCTCTTCCGGGCCTAGGGCCTCGGAAACTAAAGTCTCCAAAAAGGGAAAGCGGGAAAACAAAAAAGTTTTGATTTTCTTTTTCCGGTAAAAGTCAGCAATCTCGTGATTGGCAATCCCGCAAAGCCAGGTAAAAAAAGAGGATTTGCCCGAAAAAGTCGGTAAACTCTGAATTGCTGAAGCAAGAGTTTCTTGAAAAATTTCTTCTGCGTCTTTATCCTCCCCTACTCTTCTTAAGATATAGTTCTTTAATCTCCTAAAGTCTTTTTTTGCTATTGGTAAGCCAAACATAAGTTGGATCTAAAAACAGAGTCTAGGAAAATAAGCTGATATTTGTTCTATTTGTTGACTCGTTGCCCCTGCTTCTTTTAAATATCTTATCTCGCAAAAAACCTCTCTTCTTGCCCTTTGTAAAAGTTTTTCGTTAAAACAATAGTGTCCCATCAATGTCCAACGGGTAGCAGTACCGACTACCCTTGATGTCCTATTATAAGCCCTTTTACCAAGTTCTGCCCCAAAAATACTGACTTTTTCAAAAACTTGATAGGCGCGTCGACGATAAAAGAAAAAGCCAAGAGCTGCTTTTATGTTTTCCAGTTTTGGTATCTCATTATTACCTGAAGTTTGATTACAGGCCCAAAGATAAGCCATTGCCCGCTGAAAGCTTATATCCGCTTTGTCTGCAATTGAGACAACCCCATCTAAAAGACTCGCTCTTCCAGCAATAATCCGTTTGTCTCGGTTATCGATTGTGTTTGCAATCTTTTGTGCCCTCTGGACATCCAAGTATGGGGTTAAAAGTTTTTTGGCAACATCAGCCGACATAGCTTCATGATCCTCCCTACCGTCTCGAGTCCAAGCAGGTCTGTAAATATCATGGAAAAGTCCAGCAATATAGGCATCAACACTGTCCAGCGGACCAAAATCATTTTCTACTGCCAAAAAACAAGCTTTGCGGGCAGTCTTGACTAAATGAGAAAAGCCATGTCCGATAGTGGGAGGGTTTTCTGACAAAAAAGTTACTGCTTGAAATTTAAGCCTTTCTATTAACCAATTTGACTCAAGTTCAGCGAGAGCTTCGCTCTGGCTACTTTTAAAAACTGGCTTCACTGGTATTTCCGAAGAGATTAACAAACGTCGGTCCAACTCTGCGATTACCATATTAAAATCTTCTTTAAGGAGAAAGCATTACAAAGACCTAAAAGGCTGCTCTTTTTATTAATCTAATATTGTCTTTCCAATATAAAATCAATACCTGATTTCAATTGCCTCCTGGCTGGTTGACAAGACAAAAACTTTAGCTTTTCCTCAAAGATCTCTAAAGCTTTAGTCGCTAAATCTTCAGCAATCCTTCGGCCATAATCTAAACTGCCAAGCTCTTTCATCTTTTCAATCACCCACTTTACCTCATTCACTGTTTTCTCTTCCCGACCCTTCTCTAAAATTTCTCTTACTCTTACTCTATCTCTTACTCTTATTGTTCTTAAGAGATGGGCTAGCATAATTGTTCTTTTACCTTCATAAATATCATTGCCGGTTTGCTTTTTTAAACCTTGAAAATCAGAGGTTAAATCCAGCAAGTCATCCACGATTTGAAAACATCTTCCCAAATACTGGCCAAATTCCCAAATTGCTTCCAGTTGAGGAGAAGTTGCCCCGCCAATGATTGCTCCTAAGCGCATTGGTCCGGCAATGGTGTAATATGAGGTTTTGCCGTCAAGGATTAAAAAAATATCCTCATCGCTTAAATCCTGACGATTGCCTTGCGTCCATTTTATCTCCACTGTTTGGCCAAAAACAGTCCGCGTTAACATCTGGTAGAATTCGCCAGCAATTTCAGCCGCTTTTCTCTCTCCCAAAACTTGCCGATTATCCCAAAGCATTTTCCACATAATTACATGCAAAGCGTCTCCGGCATTGTTTGCCAATTCCTTGCTGTAAAGCCGGTGTAAAGCCGGCTTTCCCCGTCTTTGAAGCGAATCATCTTCCCAATCATCATGAATCAAAATCCACTCTTCTGAAGTCTGCATGGCAGCCGCGGTTTTAATTGCCTTTTTTTCTGCTACACCCATTGCTTCGGCGGTCAAAAGCACTAGAGTTGGCCGAAGATATTTCCCTTGCCTTTGGGGGTAATCGCAAACCATCTGCCAGTGAAAATCCATTTCTTTTTGGTATTGAGTGGGAATGGCTATTTTTCCTGGAAACTGAGGTGGTTTTAGGTATTTTTGGATTTCTTGCCAAACAAGCTCTCTTTTCTCTTTAAGAACTTTTTCAAAATCTATATCCATTTGAAGCAATTGTAGCATTAAGTTGCAATGAGGATTTGCTTTGGTGTTTAATAGAAATAAATGAGCAAGCTTTTGGCTAAAGTTAATATTGGCAAAGAATGGTTTCTTAAGCCTGAACCCGGCCAATCAATTAAGGATGTTCCCCAGTTCCAAACCATTGGTGCTTTAGTCTCCATTATCCTAAAGAATGTTTATACCGCTGCCGGAGTCTTGCTCCTTGTTTTATTGCTTTTCGGTGGCATTTCCATTATTCTAGGAGCAGGTGGTGGTGATCCGAAAAAGACCGGTCAAGGACAAAAAGCGGTCGTTGCTGCCTTGACTGGTTTCTTAATTATTTTTGCCAGCTACTGGATAATTCAAATAATTGCCTTTATTACGGGCATTGATGAATTAAAGAAAATTTTTAATTTGGGGTCATAGGTCAAATCATGAAAAAAACACTTTTCTTCTTTAGCTTTCTTTGGCTTATTCTTCCAATTCTCTCTTTCTGCCGACCAGTTCTTGCCTATGAAGAGCCTTTACCGCCTTCACAAGTAACTTCTTTCTTTGGCCAGATTACCCCTCCTCCACCCTTTCAAGATGTCCCTGGACAATACGGGGGCTTCAAAACCGGCCTGATCAAATTTGGCAATAATATCTTAAAGCTGTTAATTGCCGCAGCTGGTCTTTTTGCCTTTTTTAATATTGTTATTGCCGGTTATACTTTTTTAAGTGCTGGTGGTGACCCAAAAAAGATTGAACAGGCCTGGGCAAGAATTTGGCAATCGCTTTTGGGTTTGCTTTTTGTGGCCGGCTCTTTTGTTTTAGCCGCTATTTTTGGCTGGTTAATATTTGGTGATGCCGGCGCTATTTTGGCACCAAAAATCTATGGACCCTAATTTATTAGTGCAAGCAACAACTTCTGTTCCTGGACAAGGACTGGGTACCCTAGAAGGGATTGGCAAACTAGGTAGTCCGGATTTAATTAATGAAGTTACTGCTGCCGGCACTTTTGCCAACATCCTCTCAAACATCATTGGTGTAATGACAATTATCGCCATCATTTGGTTTACATTCGTTTTGTTAACTGGAGCAATTGGTTGGCTTTCTTCCGGTGGCGACAAAACCAAGATTGAAAATTCCCAAAAACAGATTACCAACGGCATTATCGGCCTAGTTGTTGTAATTTCCGCTATCTTTGTCATTAAGCTTATCGGCACTCTATTAGGAATTCCCAATATTCTCTCGATTGCTGATTTCATTTTGAAACTGACACCATGAGCAAATTCAAGTTTTTTATCTTAACTAAAGCCTTACTTTTTTTGTTCCTTTTTGTCCCTGTTTTCGGAATCTTAAGCAAGACGGCAATGGCCAAAGTCGCCTGTAACAGCGAATGTGCCTTCAACATGTCTTGCAGTTCTCCTGATTGTGTAGATTGCCAATGGTGTTCAAAGAGTGAGAAATCCCTACCAGATCTCAGCAACCCTATTTTACCCCGTGCTTTGAGCGAGCTTTCAGGCGTGGCTTTTTTCCAAAAAGCTCTTTCAGTCGCCGTAAACCTTGCTTTTGTCATCGGCGGACTAGTTTTTTTCTTTCTCTTGATTGCTGGGGCTATCAAATGGATTACCTCTGGTGGTGATAAAGCTAGTTTGGAATCGGCCCAAAAAACTATTACCAATGCTTTAATCGGTCTTGCAATTTTATTATCAGTTTTTGTTATAATTAGTTTAATCGAACAGCTATTCGGGGTTAATATAACCAGCTTTAAATTGCCAACATTGGCCCAATAGCTCACCGAAAGGGGGTGAACATGAAGAAAATCAAAAGAGTTATAATAACCTTAGGGGCAACCGCAGCTGCGATCTTTGCTAATCCAAGGCTAGCTCTGGCCCAATTCGTAGGCGAACCGAGCCCGTTACCTAATATCAACTTAAAACCAGAAAATATCCCTGAGACCTTAACCCAAATAACGCCGACCAGTTTGGTTGCCGGAGCGATCAAACTCCTTTTGCTAGTCGCTGCCCTTATCTTTTTCTTTATCTTAGTAATTGGCGGAATTCAATGGATTACTGCTGGTGGCGATAAAGCGGGGACCGAAACTGCCAGAAAGAGAATTACCAATGCTCTAATTGGCTTGGCAATTGTTTTTGCCGCCTGGGCAATTACCGCTCTAATTAATGCCCTTTTCGGTGTCAATATTTTTGAGCTGGAAATTCCTACTTTCTTTTAACAGCTTTTAAAGGAAACAAAACATCGGTTTTGCCAAACCGGTGTTTTTTGTGGAGCTCTCGAGTAGAAGACTAAAAAAAATTATGCTAGACTGGAAAAAGATGAAAAAAATTGTTTCCGTCCTTTTCCTTTCTCCTGCCTACGCTCAAGGGCCAGCAAAGTGGGGGCAACTGCCGGTCGAAGCTCCTTGCGAAATAGGAGGGGTAGCTACTATCCAGGGTTTTGAATGCATTTTTATTAATCTGGTACGCGTTTTAACACCTCTGGTTGGTCTTCTACTTTTTGTGATGCTGGTAATCGGTTCTTTTAAATATCTAACTTCAGGCGGTGATCCAAAAAAAACTCAGGCTGCCCAGCAAACCCTAACCTTTGCCATTTTAGGCTTAGTACTTTTCTTGGGAATTTGGTTCATCTTACAAGCAATTAAACTGATTACAGGGGTTGATGTTACTCAATTCAGAATTCCCGGACCAAATGACTAGCAATGAAGAAGCTTTTGGTTTTTATTGCTTTCTTAGGGCTTTTGTCCAGCTCCACTGCTGCCGCCTTGGCCCAAAACAAAGCCGGCATTAATATTGCTGCCCGGCATGATTATTTTGGCCAAGCAGCGGAAATTGTTGGTCCTGGAGGCTGGATAGTAGTCATGGCCTGCCCAGGAGATGGAGACAAAATTTACCAGTGGCTGGAACAATATCCCTATATTAACCTGATTATTCGTGGCCACTTTTCCCCTTTAAAACCAGATGCCAAGCTTGCCCAAGCTTGGGCCAATACTCTTGCCAGTATTTTAAGCACCCTTCCCAACCCCAGAAAAATCTATTTTGTTCCCTGGAACGAACCTAACCAAGTAGAAAGTAGAGATTTCGTCCCGGAAAACGAACTTGAGGCTTATATCACCACCTTAAAACAAAGCTTTGAACAAACTGGAGTTTTAAACAAGGGTGTCTGGCTACTTTCTCCCTCAATGAACCCTTCTAATCCTTCTTTCCCCGGTTATGTTAAAAACCTGGGCAGTGGCTTTTTCCAGCAATTTCATGGTATTGCCCTAAGCCTTTATGATACCTGCAATTTCTGTGACAACCACTATCAAAACCCGATTCATTCACCCCAGCTTTTAACAGAAATGGGAGTGGCAGGAAAAGAAATTTATGGCGTGGAATCTGGCACTGGTGGAGACTTTTTTTACTACAAGCAAGCGCCAGACAAGAACTCTTTCCTTTACAAATTCACTAACAACTTTCTCAAAAACAGTCCTTATCAGGTAAAAATGTTTGCCCTGCCTGCTTATGACTTGGGCGGAGAAATTGGTCACAGTTGGAACTTGTTCGATCCGGATGATGTCACCAATCTTTTAAAAAGTGCGCCTGATGGTAGCACTACTCCTGCTGAAAGAATTCCTTTTACCCCAAACCTTAATTTATGTCCTGGAAGAAAACATAGTTTCTTTGTTTCCAGCACCAGCGAGTGTGACGAATGTGGTCTAGGAGGCGAGCCTTTTACTCTCTCGACTCAAGAAAACTTAATTTGTACCGACTTTAAACTTATCCAAAGCCGAATCAGTAAAGAACCAACTGGGGTAACCCCTACCCCTGGGCCGCAAGCCTTGGCCGCTCAAACCAAGGAAGTAACCGGAAATCTGGAATTAATAGACGAAGCTCTACCTGACTTTTCCTTAATGGAGCGCAATCTTTACTTAGGTCTTAACCGACTTTTACCTCAAGCTTTGCGCCAAACTCTTAACCTTGACTCCACTCCTTTGGAAACCAAAATTAAGCACTATGTGCTTGGAGAAGAAGAAACAGAGCCAGTCAAAATTCCCGAATCTGAAGTAAATTTGCCTTCCTGGTGGAGCCGACTTCTAGGCTTAACCAAGATTGCCTGTGGCCTTTTTAACACTTGCTCTCCCCCTGAAAGAATGAATATCAAGGTGGCAGCTAATGTTCCTGAACCGCCTAGTTATGAAATTGACTGTTCATTAGGAGGCTTAGCTGCAAAAGACAGTCAAGTCAACCAAATTGAATCCCCAGAAACTGAATTTATTGCCCAAGGCAGCTTCGTTACCAAAGCAGTTGAGTATATTCAAGAACTTATTGAGGGCATTTGGCAGTGGTTTAGGCAAACCACTACAGAAGTAACTTTAGTCAACAAAAGTCGAGGAAAATTGCCTGGCGGGCAAACTTTTAACGAGCAATCTTCCTATCTAAATTATGCTATTCCCGGAGAACTGGTTCCAAAAAACGAAAATATGCCTTTAGCTGGCCAAGCAAAATATGAAGTTGATGAGGACTACCAAATGGGAGAAGGCTCGGAAAAGCTCAACTACCAGCAAGAACTGGCCCGACAACGCTATTGTATGGAGCGCTGCAGCTTAAGGCCACAAGGAATAAGTATTCAAAGTTTTGATCCCTTGTGCCCCAGTTGTAGCTTCTAGCTGATTGACAAAACCTAAAAAAGACTTTAACCTTAAAATACAACCATGAGATTCTTCAAAATCATCTTTCTGGCTTTAATAGTTCTTATTTTAAGCACTAAAGCTTGCTGGGCCTACAGCGCTGGAGGCGATATCACCCAATGGGAAAAGTCTGTTTATGATACTAGGGAGCTTAATCTCGAAAGCCATACCAACGAAACTTTTAAAAATTTAGCTGGCTCTATTTCTGTGGCTATTTTAGGACGAACTACTGGCAACGAAAGTGGTCAGGGCAATACTGAAAAAAGCGTCTTAGGAGGACTAAGCCGAACAATCATTGCTCTTTATGAACCGCCGGTTTCTTCGGCTGAGTATTTTGCTGATTTAGGCAAAAACCTGGGTTTGGTTAAGCCTGCTTATGCTCAGGGGATCGGTTTCAGCGGTTTTAGGAATATTTTGCCTTTGTGGAAAGCTTTCAGAAATGTTGCCTACATTTTCTTTGTTGCCATTTTTCTTTTTACTGGCCTGGCAATTATGTTTAGAGTGAAAATTGACCCCAAAACTGCGGTTACTATTCAAAACGCCATCCCTAAATTGATTATTGCTTTGATTTTAGTTACTTTTTCTTACGCGATTGCCGGCCTTTTGATTGACCTTATCTATGTTCTTATCTACTTAGGAGTTTTAGTAATTGCCCAAACAGGCTGGTTGGCAAATGTCGCTCATGAACAACAAAAGTTCATTAATTTAAGTTTTGGTGAGGCCTATGGTCTTATCTTTGTTGGAGGGGCCAGGGCTGTCTGGGAGGCACTCTACCAAACCTTTTTTTCCAGCGTCGAAACGGTCTGGAGCGACAAGGCCGTAGCCGGAACAATTGGCTGGATCGTGGGCGCCGTTGGTGGCATTGTCTTTTTAGCCATCTTTGCCATAATTACCCTTTGGTTGGTCTTCAAATTATTTTTCGCTTTGCTGCTTGCCTATATTTCTATTATTCTTTTGGTTGTCTTTGCTCCTTTACAAATCCTCATCGGCGCTATTCCCGGTATTCAAGGCGGCGGCTTTGGCTCTTGGCTCAAAAGCTTGCTGCAAAACATTCTTGTTTTCCCAGCAGTAGCAATCATACTTTTGCTGGGCTGGGTTTTAGCTTTCCATGCGGGCCCCACCTGGAGTCCTCCAGTAATTGGCGTAAGTGGAGATGCCCTAATCCCTTTTATCTCTCTAGGAATATTAATTATTGCTAGTCGTATTCCAGCTACGATCAAAGCTGCTTTTGAAGGCAAACCATTCCCCTATGGCACTGCGATTGGTGAAGCCTTTTGGAATCCTGCTACTAAGTTTGGGGCTCAATGGACTGCTAACGAACTTGATCTCAGAGCTAAACAGGCAGAGGAAATGGGAGGACCACCCCTCAGGTGGTGGGAAAGAGCCGGGAGGGCAGCCTCTCAAGTAGGGAGATTAACAGGACAAATAAAAAAATAGTATCAACGTCTAAACGTCCTTCTCAAACCAGCCATCCTTCTGGTTACGCCGCCAAAAACGAGAGATCCGTTCAGCCTCCTGGTTATCTTTTTTGCTCTCTCTTGAGATACTAGTCTAGGAGTTAAAACGGCTCTAAAAAAAATGTCGTGATATATCCCTGGAGGAAGAGCTAAAATAAAATCAGAACCCCTGCTTTTCAACCCCAGCGAAGCGGCCAGACACCAAACAATAAACTCGTCGGAATCATACTCATCTTTTAACGGAGTCGCTTTTAATTTTCCGATTACATCTCCTAAGGCCCCTGCCCATTCCTGGAGTTCTCTTGCCTTAAATCTCTCAATTAGGGTCTTACCAGTGGCAATGTTATAACCTCTAAACGCAGCATCCCAAGTGTCTAAATAAGCCCCAAAAAGATCCGCCGGAATGTCTGAATCGTTCCAATTAATTTCCTCTTTTTTCCACTCTTCTCTTTCTAAATCGTTAGCAGGCGGAACTAAATAGTAGGCCAAGTTCTTCTTGGCCTTAATTCTTTTACCAAGGTAGACAATTCCCGTTTCAACTTCTTCGCCTGTTTTAGTCAGCTCCCAAAGACTCATCATCATTGTTTCCGGGAAAGGCCTGAATTCTCCGTTTTCAAACTTCCTTTTAAGTTGCGGATCATTTGTCGCTCTTTCCGCCAACCAGGTTCCAAGAAGACCCCCCCAACCCTCTTCGGTTCCCGCACTTTTTCCTCTTTTAAGAATTTTAAATCGCGCTTTGGCCAAAGGATGCATATTAGCTCTAATTTGCTCTCCAAAGGCAGGCGAAGCACCAACTTTCCGATTAATGTCGGCCGACTCTACTGTGTTAAAAGCACTGATTAAATTCCAGGCGGCAGCATCCGCCGCTCTAGCAACTATTCCAAGAGAATTTTCCAAAGGTATGTTTTTTCTCTCAACTTCCTCTTCTACGCTTTTTCTCAATTTAATTTCCCCCCCTACGCTTTCTCTCAACATCTTCCTAAACATATTAAATTTAGAAAGGTCGCCCAAGATGCCTGCTCCTGTCTTGTCTGGTTTTTTCTCAGATTTTTGGAAAAGTTTCTCCTCGATATCTTTATTTAACTTTTTCTTTAATCTTATACAATAAGTGGCACTCTCACCGTCATTGCTGGGAACCCATTCCCCCTCAAACAATCCTTCCATATAAAAACTCAAAGCCTCTTCAAGACCCGGCGTTTTCCATAAGGCCTCAGCCTCCTCTTTAGTTAGGCCCTCACTAAGGAACTGATTTTCTTTCGCCTGTTCAAGATTTACGTTGGCAACCCTCTTTTTAATAAAAGCGGCATTGGAAAGGCGCTTTCTGGCCCTAATTCCCATCTGCTGCTCACTGGTCGACTCCTTAAACCATTCTGGAGGCCAATTCTCAAAATCAGTAGTAATACCCTGCTGTAAATGCTCGGCGTTAACAAATATTTCATAGGTTGACTTTTCCGTCCCCATTGCCTCCTTCAACGCCTGGGTAATGTCCCCCGTATCAGCGGTACCTGGCCTAACATTCTTTAACCTTTGGTCTAAATCACTGGGAATTTTCCACTCCCAAGAGGCAGGAGTTACTATTTGTAAAATTTCGGGGGGGACAGATAATCCTTCCTTAATTGCTATTTCCACCTCAAGTCTGTCCAATGCTCTGGCAAAGTAATAAGTTATTAAGCCGCCATACTTCCCATCACTCCAATAAGGCCGGCACATTATTGAATCTGTAACGCCTTTTTCGATTTTTCTAGTCTGGACTAAGCTGTCTCTGGCATCAGAAATGGCCTGAAAATGGTCGCTTGATTCTGTAATTTTTGCTACCGCCTCCTCTAATCTCTTGTCAACCACTGGAAAAATTCTCTTTTCTAAGTTCGGGTCACTTTCAATTAAATCATTTCTTTCTTTTATCAACCTTCTTTGTTCATCGATTAAGCTTCCTCCAAGAGGCAATTCATCAACTTTTTGTTGTAAACGTTGGAATTCTGAAACTTCCGTGTTTATCTCTGGCGACCAAGGCACTTCTACCATAACAGTTAAGGCATATTATATCCCAAAAAACAATTTTTTCCAAACTTTTTAAAAGATCTTGCAATTTCTCTTGTTGTTAGTAATAATATTAGCAGTTGCTTGTAGGAAACCTGTCTAGGCAAGGTTGTGTAGTAGGTAAAAAACAAGAAAACAAAAAAATCCCGGGAGGGTTGGCCACTGGCCGTTTTAACCCCACCGGGATTTAAGAAAAGTAAGAAGAGAGTTCTACTTGAGGAAGCATACTACTTTCTACCCTTCAGTTGTAGGTAGCGCTCAATGCTTCCGCCGCTAATTTCGTGGACATCGCGCGCCATAATCGAGACTGCCTTGGTCAGTTTCCGGAAAACCTCCAAGATAGACCGAAAGTCCGTAGTGGCCGTCACTTGGAACCAACTGCCGCCGGTTTTTTCGGCTATTTCTTGGAAGTAGCGGTATGGTGGTGAAACGACAAACGTCACCACCTCCTGTTTGAGAAGCCTCTTGGTCACCTCCTCCGCCCTTATCTCCCGTTGGTGGGCTGGCTCGTCGGTGATAAGAATGATGGTCTTCACCGCTTCGGGCCGGAAGCCTAACTGCAGGGCCTTAGTAACCGCTTCGAGCGACGACTCGCCTTCATTGCCACCACCACTGTTGCGGGGTATCCGCTCCAGGCAATCCTGGATAACCGCAACTTTGGGGGTGAAAGTGGTCGCCTCAATCTTGTCGCCAGGAACATAGAGGTCTCCGAAGGAAACAATCGCCATCCGCTGGTCAAGCCCCTCATTCGCGAACTCGTCCGCAAACTGGACGCAGGTTTGGAGGAGGCCGTCAATCTTGTCGCTCATAGAACCAGTCGTGTCAATGACGAAAACCAGGTCTACAGCCTTTTCTCCTCTTTCGCGGGCCAATTCCCCTTGCACTCTTACCTTTGGTCCCTCCCTGGCTACCAACCTGACAGCTTTTCCATTTCCAACTACTACTTTCAGGTGTTTCTTCTGGTCCGACATCTTTTTTTCCTTTCTCTACAGCCTTGTATCTCTCGAGGATACTAACCAAGAGGGTGGAGGAGTACGTCTAGAAAGATTCGACAGCCTTGTGACCCTAATATTAGTAATAGTAGCAGCACAAGGATCATGGCAGCCAAAAGATCCGAAGGCTTCAGCCTCCCAACAAGGGGATAAAAATCCGGGTGCGTTTTTGCAATTGGGTCAGGGGCATACGAAGGAAATAGCTCTTCCTCGACATCTGGAATCACCCTGAGTAAGACCTCAACCTGGGCTACCTGCCCGTCTATATCGACCGTTATAGTGCCGAGGTAACTCCCTTCTCCCGTCAGCTTGTAGTTTTCCACCCAGATTGGAACCCTCACCGGAAAGACTCCGTCATGGCTCATGGAAGTTACGTTTCCTATTGCGAACCAAGAATCAGGCGGGTAATTGATGTTGAGCTCCTTAGCCTCTCCTCCTTGATTATCAATAGTGAACTCTCCGTGCGCCATTTCTCCTTCCTCAATCTCGCCAAAATCGATAACTGTTGGTGAAACCACTGGCTTGGGAGGTTTTGGAATAGCTGAATCGCTGCTCCTTGTGGTATCACCTACCCCGGCGGCATCATTGGCCTGCCTCTTTAGCGGGTCCGAGAGAACCTGGTATGCCTCGTTAACCTCCTTGAGCCTCTCTTCGGCATACTTCCGCGTTTTAGCATCTCCTTGGAAACGATCTGGGTGCAGAATCTTTGCAAGCATCCGATAGGCTTCCTTGATCTGTTCCTGAGTGGCCGTACGGGAAACGCCCAGAATCTGGTAGTAGTCCTTCACCTCCATTCTCCTTTCCTTCCCCTTTCTCTTCTTACTTGTCAAAGTACCTCTTCCGAAGAGATATGCTAACAGTGTTTGTTACGCAAACACTGTATACCTTTCCGAAAGACAACTGGCTTTATTATACCACTATAGGCCAAAAATAACATTGACGCTGTCACAGGAACGTTATTTATTTGCTTTCTGCTAAAAATTCTAAAACAAGTATTTTGGCCTTTTCAATCCTCCTTATTCCTTTTCGACCATCTTCGAAACGAAAACCTCTTGAAAATTTTCAAAAATCGTCTAAGATAAGATTCGGGTTGCTTGCAGGAAATCTGGTAAAAATCCAGAGCTGTGCCGCAACTGTGATTCCGCCATGAGGCGGATAAGCCAGAATACTACGCAACCTACTTGTCCCGCGTAGCCCGAAGAATGAGGGCGAAGTAGGATTAATCCCGAGCAGGAGAAGATATGTCTATTGTCGAAAGAGTTGGCGAAAAAGAGGACGCTAGCCAGACTAGTTCCATTCGTAAAAATGCTGAACGCTTCGCCCTCAATGCCTACAATCTCCGCCCTTTAGAAGGAGAATCTTCGGTTGCTTATCACTCAAGATTTGTCTCTGATATTGCTTCTGCTATTGTTGAGATGGGAGAAAAAGCAGAAGACCGAACTAATCTAGTAATAATCCCTTTAAGCAGTTTTCAAGCCTTAGCCAATCGCTCAAAGAGACTAAGAAATGAAGAAGCTATTGATCAAACAGAAAACCAGGCCACAAAGAACCTGCTTTCTGATTTTCAAAACTTGCCGCCACTCTTTTCAATAGAGGTTAACTTTCCGCCTCAAGAGATTCCTGAAAAAATAATTTGGCAACAGCTTATTCCAGTTTGGCCAACCATTAACCAACAAATCTCAGAGACAATCCTCTGGATTAGCCCTCCAAGTGAAGAGAGAGGTAAAAAAGGTAGTCATGAGGCCAGGTTTTGCTTTTATTTTAAAGGTTTAGTTAATAACGAGCCCTACATAATTATTGTCGCTGTTTGTGGAAAACAAAATTCTGAAGAATGCCTTAATCTCGCCAGCCATCTAAACTGGAACCATGGCTATAACCCGGTGGATATTCCTGAAAACGAACAACAACTAAGAGAAAAACCGCTTTTACTGTTTTTTCCTAAAGGGAAAATCTGGCAAAATCTTACAGAAAAATTTGAGAATAAAGCAGTTTTTGAAGCGATTGAGAAAGGAAAATGTTTTGAAAATAAGTTAGAAGCTTTTGAAATCGCCCAGGAAGTCTATCAAAAGACGCAAAACAAGCTCCTAAAAGCAAAAACTGCTGGTGATTACTTTTGGGCAGGCGTAGAAATCGAAAGATCAATCATTTATTCCGGAAAACCGCTTTTCTCAGTTAGTAGTTGCGGAGAATCCTATCTTGATGTTCTGGCCTCAAACCCTCAATACACTAACCCTTTTGGTAACCAATTCTGGAGTATCAATTCTTTGAGACTGCGAAACTCTCTGCTTTATTCCTCGGGAGGAGAAAGAGGAAAGTTTATTCGCAAATGCGGAGCTTGTGGTAAGCAACTTAACCGTTACATGATCAAAGGAGATACCTGTCCTTATTGCGGTGGCGTTTATCAGGGGTGCTAAATTTTATACAAATAAACCGGGCCATAAATAGTACCTCGGGGAGAAATCTTAAGAGGTTTTAGATTCGGAAAAGTAAAAGCGGTTGAAATTATTCTAGTGCCTTTTTTTAGCTCTTTTTTTAATTTTTTTTCCAGTTTTTCATTGGTGGACTGCAGCAAATACAAGTTTACCACTGTTGCTTTTGACAAGTCGGTTTTAAAAATATCTTGTTTTAAAATCTGGGCATTTTTTAGGCGAAGAACT
>DATKVU010000060.1:0-11638 GCA_035529915.1 Clostridia bacterium | reverse complement strand
AAAACTGGACAGAGGATTAGTTGACGGAGTTGTTGGTGGAACAAGTTTGGGATGGCTAACAAACCATTATGTAGGAAGTTACGTTGATGGTAATGAAGAAACTCAACACTATACGGACTTTGTCAAGATTGTTTGGGTAGGGCCGAGTGGAGATCTTTGGGGACAATATACAATAATTGAAGAAGTTTATAATGATCCTACCGCGGGTTTGACTGGACTAAGTTTCAAGTATGGAGTGCCAGGTTTTGGATTGAATGATCAGTGGACAACATTGCCCTAAAATAACCAATCTTTTAGATTGTAAAGGCAATGGCAAAAACAGAGATAACGCTCTCTGTTTTTGTTGAAGTCTGTTTGTTTTGGGCTAAGGCAGATAGTCTTTTTTTCGGACTTCCAGAAACAAATCCTAGAAATTATTTAATCATCTTTGCTTCTAAAAAGAGAGCTTTAGCTTCTTGGGAAAAAATCAAAGTGCGGTAATAGCTGTTTTCTCCATAAGTTTCTTTAGCTTGGTCTAGCTTTTTTTGGCCTTGCAAAAAAACCAAGGCACCAGTTTTAGTAAGATTTTTGCTCTCTTCGATGTCTTTTTTAACATTTTCTGCAGCCGCGATACTGCCAAGCGCTTTTCGTTGATTTGTTTCACTCGGATTTAAGAAGGATAAAGACTCGAGTAGGTTAGCAATCCTAAAAGCTTTTTGTCTGGCAGTATTTATAAACGCACTCGTTAAAAAGTCATTTTTTTCGTAAATGGCAATAGTTTTTCGTAAAAGGTTTAGATAAGTAAAACTCTTCTCTATTCTTTTGCTATTGTCTAAGATATTATTTAGTAAAGAAAGTAGTTTTTTCTGGTGGTTTTTTTTAATTTTTTCATCTTTAACCTCATTTTTAAACTCGTCAATTGCAATTTGTAATAATGAATTGATTTTGTGGCCGTCCGGATCATTTAAGGGGTTTTCATTGGGATTTTGGGAATCAATCGTAAACACATAAGTGCTCGTTTGACCTTCAGTTGATTGATCGAAGTAATCATTCCAATAAGCGCTATCTCCGAGAATTAAACCAACGGAAAGTAAATAATAGCCATCTTTTTCCCCTTCCACATGTAGAGTATATTCTTGGTTTTGGGGCTCAGGAATGATTATTATTTCTTCGGATAATTGATTTTCTTGAGCAATATCTAGTGAAGAGATGGTTACGGGTGAATGGACGAGGAAGACAAGAAAGTTCTTACTTTCAGATAAAGAAGTATAAGTGTTGTTGGGAGGTTCAGAGTTGAGTAATTCAAAAATTTTTTCTAAAGCTATTTCATCAGAGACGATTCCTCCGTGATCAAGTTCAAAATCGAAGGATTCAATTTCTGGATGAGAAAGAGAGGCGCTAGAGGACAAAACTGTGCCGTCGCCGTTGAAGGATTTGATTTTATCAACTGGTTTTCCATCTGGCCAATTCCCTAAAATTTGATCCAACCAGTTGGGCTCGCTCACTTTCAGCCCTTGCAGAGTAATATAACTTGTACCAAAAATGGTTTTTGTAATGCCTAATAAAGGAGATATATCAGAAAGTTGGGGAAGCAAGGGGTTTTGAATATTTAAACTATCCCAACTAAGAAAAGCTCCATCTTTATTAAGGAAATCGAAAACTGGTAGAAGTTCTTTCAAAACCGGTGCTTCTCTCTCTAAAGTTTCTCTTTTTGTTTCTCCTGGGATCCAGTAGTAGTGAGTTAGGAGTTCGAGCGCTAGCTTTACGATTCCTTTTCGCCAAATTTCTCCCCCCTCAACGGCGGGGTAGACATCCACTACACCAAGGTGAGGTGAACCAACCGTAATTAGTTTTTGCGCATGACAACCATTTTGTTGCTGGATACAGGTTCGTGCTACTAATCCACCGAGCGAATGTCCAACAAGGTTGACTTTCTCGTTTTCATTAGAAATTTTGGTCACAACAAATTCATTCAATTTTCTAGCATTATCAATGATTGATGAACGCCAGTCATAATAGAAAGGATAGTATTCAATATTATTCTCACTGAAGGCATTAAAAATATTATTATAAACATTGGTACCTGGGGTTATTTTCCAGCCTGACCCGTTTGATTCACCTAAAAACATTTCTTTAAAATTGATGCTTGCTCCTAACCCTGGAACGAAAATTACAGGAAGATGGACTGGAGAAGGTTCGCATGGATCGTTTAAGCTACAAACAACTACATTGTCGTACCAAACTTCGCCAACTGGGTCTCCACCAGTGGCTACTCTTAATCCTATTTTTCCTTTATCAAAATACCCTAGGCCTTCATCGATAATCTCAAAGACAAGCTCATTATTAATATAGACTCTAGTTTTGTTGTTTTCCACTATGATCTCAAAATGGTAGGTTTTACCATTTATTAGGGGGTATTGTGCGGGGCTTGTCAGTCCTATTGTGTGACCATCTACCTTTTTTTCAAGATGAATGTGTTGTTCATGATGGTGTATTTCAAAAAAATTATTTTCATCTATGTATTTTATAAGGATATTCTTGTCAGTGCCCTCAACTCCCCTTAAATCAACTTTGTAGATGAAGTTTTTCCACGAAGGATCCCATTCTTTTGGTAAAGCATTACTTTTGCTGGAGTTTACATGGATTCCAAATTCTCCGTCATTATTTATCAACCATCCTTTGTCTCCAATTATTTCCCACTTATCATAATTGTCGCTATTGAAATTGTCTTCGAAAAGGACTAATGCGATTAGTTTCTTTGGAGAAAGTAAATAAATTGTGGTGAAAACAAAGAAATATAAGATAAAGATAAAGAAAGCTGGAAACCTCTCCACTTGAATTGTTTAAAATTATGTTATCTAATTTTTAATTTGTCAAGGAGCAATATAGAAATTACCATATGTGTGGCCTTGTTTAAATGATCAATTATTTGCCAGAGGAGTGGTTTTGTCTCATAATTAGACTGTAAATGAAGGTTTTAAAAGACGATTTTGTTCTTTTGCTAATTTTGTTTTTAGCTTTTTTTCTAAGAGTCTATCGTCTTTATGATTTAATGAGTTTTTGGGGTGATGTGGCTAGGGATTTTGTGGTCGCCCGAGACATCACTCTTAAAGGCGAACTGCCGCTTTTAGGTTGCCCCTCCAGCGTTCCCTGGCTCCACCAAGGAGCTTTTTTTATCTATCTTTTAAGCCTACCCTTGTTTATTGGCCGCTACCATCCTTTGGCTGGCGGTTATTTTATCGCCCTTTTGGGCGTTTTGGCCACTTTTTTGCTCTATAAACTAGGAAAAGGTTTTTTTTCTCAGAAAGCTGGACTTTGGGTGGCTTTGTTTTATGCCGCTTCTCCTTTGACAGTTTTGTATGAGCGTTTACCTTATCACCTAAGTCCGATTTCACTTTTTACAATTCTTTTTTTCCTTTCCTTGCACGCTTCATTTAAGAAAAGCAAATATTTTATTTTAAGTGCTTTTATTTTTGGCTTATTACTCCAGCTGGAACTTTCTAATTTAGTTTTGTTGCCAATCTTGGCAATCTTGTTTTTAGATTTTAAAAAAGAAATTAGCCTTAAATTTTTACTCTTGTCATTTCTTGGTTTTTTAGTGCCTTGGTTGCCAAAAATAATTTACGATCTTAAGGCCGGTTTTAGCCAAACATTAGGTTTCGTTGCTTGGGCTTTGCACAAAATTCTTCCGTTTGAATTTCTTCTGGGCTCTCAAGAGCCAGGAATCTCTTTAGGGGGAAAGCTTGGTCTTATCTCCACCTATTTTTCCCGAATAATGCTTTGGCAAATTCCTTCTTTGGCTCTAGTAATCTTTTTAATTCTCTCTTTTTTGGTTTTAAGAAACTTTAGTCTTAAGCAAAGAAAAAATCAGCCTGGACTTTACTTGTCTCTGCTTTGGCTTGTTTTTCCAATTCTGGTTTTTTTAATACAAGGTTCTCCTTCTGAATCATATATGCCGGTTTTATTCCCGCTTCCAGCCCTTTTGTTTGGAGTTTTAATCTCATCTTTAAAAGGGCTTAAATTGAAACTGGCCGTTTCTTTATCGGTTTTAATTGTTGGCTTAAATATTTTTACTTTATTCAGTCATGAATTTTTCTTAATTACTAAAGATTCAGAGCTTAAGGAGGATTACAATTGGGGCCCGGCTATTTCTTTGGACTGGGAAGTTGCCCGGTTTATTATCAATGACGGCCAAGGCCAAGAGTTTAATTTAATTCCTTTAGGAACTTATGCTTATTTTCCCTCTTTTAAGCAAACTCTAACTTACCTAAGCTGGTATTTAGGTCATCAGCCAAGCGACCAAAAAACAACTCTAAAGTATTTTGTCTATTCTTACCCTGATAAATATGATATTAATAATGTAAGCTTGGTTAAAAAATTCCCCTATCTTACAGTCGCAAAAAGGATAGATGATTAGCATTGTCGTTTTAACCAAAAACGAAGAAGAAAATATCAAGGAGTGTTTGGCTGGCCTTGGCTGGGCTGATGAGATTTTAGTGATTGATGATAATTCCACTGATAAAACCAGAGAAATTGCCAAAAAACAGGGCGCTCGAGTCTTAAAGCATGAGCTTAAAGGAGATTTTAGCCAGCAGCGCAATTTTGGCCTGGAGCAAGCAAAACATGATTGGCTGTTTTTTGTTGATGCTGACGAAAGAGTTAACCCAGAGTTGGCTAAGGAAATTCAAATAAAGACAAAGGCTAGCCCAAGCCCTGATGGTTTTTATCTTAAAAGAATTGATTTTTTTGCCAACCAATGGCTAAAGCATGGGGAGATTGGTTCACTTAAGATTTTAAGATTGGCAAAGAGGGGACAAGGGAAATGGAAAAGAAAAGTGGATGAAAAATGGGAGATTAAAGGCAAAACTGAAACTTTAAAAAATCCTCTTTTACACTATGCTCATCCCTCAGTTGCTCAATTTTTAAAAAGCATTAATGAAAAATCAAGCCTTAATGCTCAAGCTTTTTATCAAGAAGGACAAAGGCTGAAGCTGGGGGAATGGTTAAAACCTTTGGCCAAATTTATTCATAATTTTGTTTTTCGTCTGGGTTTTTTGGATGGCGTGGCGGGTTTTGTTTTTGCGGTTTTAATGAGCTTGCACTCCTTTTTAGTTCGAGGCAAGCTTTATCTTTTGTGGAGGAGGGAAGGGGGATGGAAATAAAAATTCAAAAAATATTATTTATTGTCTGGAGCGTTTTTGTTTTGGCTTCATATATTTTTTATCTTTTTGAACGGGGACTGAAAAAATGGTAGATTTGGCAATTTTGATTGGCATTTTTGGCTACCTGATTTTTGGTCTGGGATTAGTGGGTAAACTGAACTGGTTAGGAGGCTTGGGAGTTTTTTTCCTGGTATCTTTACTTGCCTTGCTAATCAAAAAAGAGCCATGGAAAGGATTTAAAGTTTTTTGTCAAGAGATTAAAAAAGAAAAAATATCTTTAATTTTTTTAGGTTTACTGATTTTACAAGCCTTAGTAAACCTAATTGGCGCTTTGGGCCCAGAGCTGGGTTTTGACGCTTTATGGTATCACTTAACAATTCCTAAAATTTATCTTCAGCACCAACAAATCTTTTTTATCCCCGGCAACCTTTTTTATTACAGTGCCATGCCTAAGTTAACAGAAATGCTTTATCTTCTTTCTTTGCCATTTTCACCATCAGGCACTTTGGCCAAACTAATTCACTTTTCTTTTGGCTTGCTTTCAACAATGGCCCTTTATGGTCTTTCTCAAAGGTTTCTTAAGCCCAAATGGGCTTTAGCTACCAGCCTGGTATTTTATTCAACTTTAATTGTTGGCTGGCAATCAATTACTGCTTATATTGATTTAACAAGAACTTTTTTTGAAATTCTGGCCTTAGATCAATTTTTGCTTTGGTTTAAAGCCAAGAAAAAAGAAAATTTGCTTGATTCAGCGATTACCTTGGGCTTGGCTATTTCCACCAAGCTGCTTGCTCTGGCCACTCTTCCTATATTTTTAATTTTAATCTTAATAAAATCCAAGAAATTCCAGCTGGCTGGTTATTATTTTCTTTCAGTAATTTTAATTCCCCTTCCCTGGCTGGTTTTTTCTCTGGTTCAGACCGGAAACCCAGTTTATCCTCTTTTTGCTGGCATTTTAGACTCATCCCATAATTTTGTTTTTCCTCATGCTCTTGGTTTCCTAAAACAGACAGTTTCTTTGTTTTTTAGAGCTCAAGACCCGATTTCGCCGCTATTTTTAATTTTCTTGCCCCTTTTGCTTTTTTCAAAAAAGCTTTGGCAGACCAAAGTCTTAAAACCTTTGGCAATCTATCTTTTGCTGGCTTTAGTTTTTTGGTATCTG
The DNA here is from genome assembly GCA_035529915.1 of Clostridia bacterium. Classification (GTDB taxonomy): domain Bacteria; phylum Patescibacteriota; class Microgenomatia; order UM-FILTER-40-11; family UM-FILTER-40-11; genus DATKVU01. The sequence continues at coordinate 5,335 of DATKVU010000060.1, read as the reverse complement.
ACTCCCCAAACCGGTGGCTCTCGTTTTGTTCTTCCTTATCTGCCGGCTTTAAGCTTGCTTTTAGCTATCACTGTTTTTAAAAGCAAAACTTTTTTCCAAAAAGCTTTCTTAATCTTGCTAATAGTGGTTTCTTTTGCCCATATTGGCTATCGAAGCTTAGCTAATAAAAAATTTGTGCCAGTAGTTTTTGGCCAACAAACTAAAGAGAGTTTTTTAAGCCAAAACCTTAATTTTGAATTTGGCGATTTTTATAACGGAGAAATTAAAAACATAATAAAAAAAGAAGATTTGGTTTTAATTTTAGGCGGCCATAACCTTTTTTATGTTAATTTTCCTTTTGTTCACTATTCTTATGCGCCCCCAAAGACTTATTTTAGTTATCTTTTGCTTCAAGACACTTCTTTACCCCGAGAGCTTGAGAGTCTAAAGTTGCTTTACGAGGACTCAAAAACCAAAACCAAACTTTATCTTTTTGGCAAACAATGGTGATAAGAAAAACCTTAAAGACAATTTTCTTTTTAATTTTGCTAGTTTTCCCTCTGGGCCAGCTTTTGCGCTTTGAGCTTTCCCAAACTCTGGCCGGAATTGTTTTTCATCCTTTAGAGGGTTTCATTCTTGCTTTTGGGATTGTTTGGCTAGTTCAAAAACTTTTTTCCAAAAAACCTTTTTCCTTGCCAATTTTTGCCCGAGAAATGATTTTGTTTGCTGGGTTGGCCAGCCTTTCTTTATTTTTAAATCTGGGGAGATGGTCAGCAGCAGAACTGATAGTCTCATTTTTGTATTTACTAAGACTTTGGAACTTTGTTTTATTCTATTTTTCTTTAACTGATTTTTTCAAAAAAGAAAAAATTCCTCTTTTAAACTATCTGGTTGTTGAGGGCTTGGCAATTGGTAGTTTTGGTCTTTTACAATATTTATTTTTGTCAGATGTCCGCTTTTTATATTATTCTGACTGGGATGATCACTATTTTCGGGCGATTGGCTCTTTTTTAGATCCAGGATTTATGGCCATTTTGCTAGTTTTGTCTTTTTTAGTCCTTTTAAACAATTATTTTGACCAGAAAAAGAAGAAACCGCTCTTTTTCATTTCCGCTCTTTTTTTGTTGTTCATGATTGGCTTGAGCTTTGCCCGGCTTTCATATTTAGCTTTAATTTTGGGAACAGGGATAATTTTGCTGGCCAAGAGAAAAATAAAGAACTGGCTAGTCTTGGGAGGGATTTTTTTAGTAACTGTTTTCCTTTTACCCAAACCTGGAGGAGAAGGAGTTGACCTTTGGCGAAAAAGCTCTTTAAATGCCCGACAGGAAAACTATTTTCAGGTAACCCAAATTATTAAAGACAGTCCTTGGTTTGGGGTTGGTTTTAATGCTTATCGTTTTAGCCAAAGGGATTATGGTTTTCTTGACTTAAAAAACTGGCGGACAAGTCATTCTGGCAGCGGGGCAGACAATAGTTTTCTTTTTGTCTGGGCCACGGCGGGAATTTTTACTTTTCTGGCCTATCTTTTTCTTTGGGCTCGAGTTTTAAAGGAAAGTTATCAAAAGGCCAGCCGCCAAAAAATTGCCTTGCTTTTGTTTTCTTCCTTGCTGACCTTAATTTTTGTCTCGCTTTTTATCAATGCTCTTTTTTACCCTTGGGTTTTAAGCTGGCTGACAATGCTTTTGGCTAGATTCAGCGCTCAAAGCGAACTTTAAGCTCTTTTTCGGTTTTGTTTTGGGCTGGATCAGTGCAAACAATTAAAAACTTGTTTTCGCCCTCGCTAAGTTTTACTGGATAGTTAAAGTTGCCTTCGTTGTCCAAAATTACTTGGTGATCGTTGACAGTTACTTTTGAAGTTGGCGCCACTTTTCCTTTAATGACAGTCTCAAAATTTTTTTTGATTAAAGCGTCATCTTGAGGTTCACTAATTTCCAAAAGCGGCGGTGACTTTTCATAAAAAACTTCCCAAGTAGCAGAAGGGGGACTTTCCTGGTCTTGATTGTCTCTAGCGACAGCATAGATTCTGCTGACTCCCAAAGAAAGGGAAATCCAATCTTCAAATTTACCTTCGGAATCGGTTTCCAAAGTCTTGACATTAAAGTCGTTTAAGTAAATGTCAACTTTTTCGTTTGATTGGGAAAAGCCGGCAATTTTCAAACTGGCAGAATTAGTCGCTGGCGGTAAGGGATAAAGTTGTGGGGCTGAGAGAATACTTTCTGACAAGCTTGATTCAGGTAGGGGCTTGTTTACCTGGAGAAGCTCAGAAACTTTAACCGCCGCCGGAATTGCCAGCTTGAAAATAAGCACCAGCATGGCTATGGTTAAAAAACTATAGATAATTCCGAGCTTAAGATTTCTAGCTTTTCTCATATTCCAGAGCCGATGGGTGGACTTGAACCACCGACCATTGCTTTACGAAAGCACCGCTCTACCACTGAGCTACATCGGCACAATCATATTTTACCAAATTTTTGACAGCAAAACACGTTAAGAAAGTAGCGATGATAGAGTTTTGAGTTAGCTTCTTCTTGAGGTAAAATATTCTCTTAACAATTCTTTATGATTAAATGCAATATCGAGTTCGTCCAAGTCGTTTTCAGAGACAAAAATAACTTCAGCTATTTCCTCATTTAGCAAAAGCTTTCCGGTAGCTTTTCCAGTAAAGACATAAAGTTTCCAAGAAACGCCTGGCTCTGAATCTGAATCTACCATCTCAAGATAGGGCTCTGGGCTGAATTTAAGACCAAGCTCCTCTTCAACCTCTCTTATTATAGCTACAATAGGCGGTTCTCCAGGATCGGGTTTCCCACCAATTAATGCTAACTGGCCAGCGGCAATGCCTCTAGCGCGTCTACCTATTAATACCTTATCATCCTCACTTAAAATTATTGCTCTCGATACTTCTTTCATCATTTGCTTTATTTTACCAAATTAAAGTAAAGAACGCAGAAAAGAAGCTAAAAGCTCAGCAAAACAAATTAACAAAATGGCACAGGACTAGATAAACCTTTTTGGAGCTGTATGTTATACTCAGTTTGAAACTCTCTAGGTTCAACAATAAAACCTGATTTTATCTACATTAATTTAAAATGGGATCATATGGACCCTTACGATAATAACCACGATATATTTAATCCCCAAATAGGTGGTGGGCCTGTCCCTCCCAAACATGTTCCGAGTGAGGAAGAAAAGATATTTCGTGAGTTAATTGGTTTATATCAAGGGACCCTTAATGAAAGTGGCCAGTGTTCAGATCCTTTCCTTTGGGAATCAGTGAATAAGGCGATGGATTTGTTGATTGCAAGAAACTATTTTCAATATGAAAAGTTTAAGATGGAACCTACTCACATTGGTAGCATTCAATTTATCTGTTATCCTTCATTTCGTAGTCAGTTGATGAGTGCTTTGCAGCGGATGTCGCAAGACTTTGAATTTTCTGACCCAAGTTATCTAATTCATGCACATATGCCTAAATCAGGCACTCACATTAATACATCTGCAACTGCTTCACCAACCCAACAAAATAGTCAAAGTAACTTTCAAAATCAAAACCAGAGACAAGAGTCCAAACTGGCAGTTGAACAAAGAGTGGAGTTGGTAGAGCAAGAGTTGAATGAAAAACTTACTGAAGAGCAACTGTCTAAGATAAGGCCAATTTTAGAAGCTTATAAAGCTGAACCCGTTAAATGGAGCAAGGCCTCAAAATTAATAAAGGCAGTGTTAGGGTTAAGTAAAGATGTAGCCGTTGGGGTTATTTCTAACATTTTATCCTCTCAGATGGGAATTCCTCAAAGCTAGATTTGATATAATTAGTCCACAAGACAGAGATGAGCTTCAATTACATCCAGGCTTGCCGGTTGGCACTCAGTTAAAAATTATCCTCAGAGAACTTATTACCTGCGAGTTGATTGTACAACTTAATAAATTCAAAAGCATGTTGGCATAAACAGCTTTACTTAGGTGCTTTCTTTTTGCCACTTTTTCCATCAGCTATACTGGTTATCTCTGCAAGCTGAAGTTCTGTTTCGTGCTTTTGGACATACCATTTCTCAATAAGGAACTCAACTAGCCAAATGAGCTTACTTGCCTCATCTGGTTCAACATCGATGATGAGATTAATATCTTCTTCCATATGTGCTCCAATGTTCCCAACTTTGCGTACTGCATCAATAGCTGACCAAACACCAAGCCCTAAATCTGGCTTGCTTTTTATTGCCTGAATTTCATTCCACAATGTCCACTTACCCTTATGGCCCTCTGGCTTTTTTACTTTCCAAAAGTTACGAATCATTCCTTGAAGTGCTCTGCGAGAAAGTGTGGCTGAGGCCTTCGGGCTTAAATCTTTAATTTTACACGCCTCCTTATAATCGTTAATAATTGCCTGTGGAACAATATCTGGAGAGAAAACTTTAGCTGTGGAATTGGGTAGCAAATTCCACTCCTCAAGCAGTTTATCTTCTTTGTAACCGAATTCGCGTGGGTTTGATTTGAGAGTGTATAGCCTTACTGACAATGTCAATTGGTTACACTCAGTATTTGGACAAATTATATAATGAACAAAGAGCCTTACTATTCCTTTTTTACTTGGAATAGTGCAATCGATACTATCAGCTTTTTCGTTGCTCGAAACGATAGTGGTTGGTAGCTTACAAAATGGACAAGTCCAAGCGTAACTCATTTTCGCTATATAACTCTTTTTCAAAACATAACATAATGAGCGGGATACGGGAGTCCTCTTTCGTCCTTCGACAAGCTCAGGACTTCAGAAGGACGCAGTCGAACCCTTTGGAGCGGTGGAGGGGATTCGAACCCCGAAAAACGTTTACTTGCTCTCGTGCTCTGCGTGCACGCATCGCAAGAGCGCGTCTACGGGGCAGGCCCTCGACCTTTCCAAAGTCTATCAGCTCGTGGAGCGGGATACGGGAGTCGAACCCGTCTTTTCACCTTGGGAAGGTGATGTTGAGCCGCTCAACTAATCCCGCCTTTCATACAAAAAAACCGAGGTTTCTTTGTAAAAAACTTCCTTCAAGGTAACTTTCGGGATCTTCAAACGGATCGCCCCGAAAGTTAATTTATAATCGTATTTACAGCTCTATACTTCTTGCCGGACGGCTGGATACTCATATTTTACAACAAAAAGCCTGCCGGTTAAACCGGTTTTTTTGTTTGCCAAGGGGTTTGAGCTTAGCGAGGGATTGTAAGCGCGTTTCCAGGGTGAATTATGTTTGGATTGGATAAGTTATTTGCTTCGGCAATTTCTACCCATCTGTAGCCGTCCTGGTAAGCTCTAACGCTAATATCCCAGAGCGTATCTCCTTTGACCACCGTGTACTTATTACCTGAGATGGTATTTTGG
>DATKVU010000059.1:0-2054 GCA_035529915.1 Clostridia bacterium | reverse complement strand
TCATTTCATTTTCTTAAGAGTTTGTGCAAGTCGGGCACGTTGGCCCATCTTACCGGGAGCTTTGGCAGCTTTAGCTAATTTACTTGCTGGTATCTTTTCGCCTTTTTTCACACCAAGAGATTTACGCAATGCGCCAGGTTTCTTAATAGCTTCTTTTATAAAGCCACCCTTCTTAAACACACCACGGCCTTTAAGAATGTCGGCTTGAGTAGTTTTGCCATCGCCGGTTAAATCAGGAAACTCTTTAGCCACGTTACACCATCCTTCCTTTTGTTTTTCCACGTTTAGCAATACCGTCACCACGTTTGGAAGCAGAAGAGGTTTTTACTTTGCCGCCTTTTTTAAACCCCGCTTCGCCAAGATCAACCCTAACCGGCCTAGCTGTCTTCCCAATAAACGCGCTTCCAACCCTACTTGGTAGTGTAGCGAACCCACCTGCTTCTCGTTTAAAAGAATCCTCTGCTAGTTTTTTAATTTTTTGTGTTGTCGTCAGTTCTTCATAGTCTTTTGACCGAGGTATATTTTTCCCCTGTAATCGCATTTCTTTTACTAGATCGTCTTTAAAGTCATAGGTATCCGTTGCAACTAGGCGTCCTTCTGGCGTTTTTTTATAGTTAAACCTACCTAAAGTGTTTCTTGCAGCAGAACTGGGAAGAAAGCTAAAGTCTCTTCTTATACGGTCGTCCCCATAATCTTCATACTGAACAGTTTTACCGCCTCGGTCCTTAGAGCGTTCAATAGCATCTCTTATTTGCTTTAATTCAGCCCTTGAAAAGTCTTTTTCTGTAATGGGGTCACGTTTACCAGCAAGCGTTTCGGCAAAAGTACGGACTTGTGCGGGGGCACGAAAGCCTTGCCCCACTTCTTTAGACCGGTTTTTCTTTCGCTTGGACGTACTAGAAGCCACTATCGGTGCCTCGCTGTTTTTCGAGCAATGCTCTTTGGTTGTTTAACAAACTGCTTACCCTTAGCTTTACCTGCCCGTTTGGCCCTTGAAGTAGCTGCATATTCGGAGGGAGATAATGACTTAATGGCTGATTCTGGTAAATAGCGCTCACCAGTGGCCTTTGACCCCTGAGTAGAAGGTTTTCCACTCTTAGTCCTCCATTTTTGGTCAGTCCAATTCTTCAGACTTTTTTGCGGGGCTTTCAATCTTTTGCTGCTTCTTTTTCAAAAAGTTCAAAATCAATCTGCTCATCAGTCATATGTTCGTCAACACCACAATCACAAGGGCCGTTGTCATACACAGGGCATGTTTCAGTGTGTTCAATCACGATAACCTCCTCCAGATTTTTTGTACTGCTGAGCCAACATTTGTGCCTTGCGGGCGCTCCATTGCCCTGGGGCACCACCTTTACCGCCTGCTTTGATCCGCTCAAAAAGAGCTTTTCTCATTCCGGGTTTAGTGTAGTTGCCCGCCTCGTTTACCCGAGACTTGCCTCCGGCCTTAAAAACCTTGACCTTGTCCGGGTCATCCTTGCGGGTGATCGTTTTGGCTTTGGGCATTTTGGATGAGTTTATATCGCCCATCCCTCGGCTCGGCATCATGATTAAGCCCTACCGCCGCTTTTCATCATTTTAGACATGCCGCCACCAGCCATCATCTTGGCGCGACCACCAGCAGCCATCTTGCCCTTACCATCAGCCGCAAAAGCTGGGACTTCTTGCCCACCTTTCATAACCATGGGCATACCGCCGCTAGCCATCATCTTGGCTTTGCCACCACCTGCCATCATTTTGGCTTTACCGCCACCAGCCATCATCTTAGCCATACCGCCGCCAGCCATCATCGTCCCTTTGGTCTTGCCTTTTACAGCAATACCGTCAGCACGTTTAGAAGCGCTGCCCGTGGAAGATTTAGCTGTTTTAACTTTGCCCATTTTGGAGGCGCCCATTTTTGCCTTCATCATTTTCCTACTCCTTGTACAAGTTGTTAAAAGTCACTTCGGGGTCCATGTACGAGTCATCTTGTTCCGCACATTGAATCCATTGGCTCGGTCTAAAATCAGGCGCTCCCTCACCGGTCAGCCAATAAGCAGGGCTGGTAGCTCGCA
>DATKVU010000058.1:0-1446 GCA_035529915.1 Clostridia bacterium | reverse complement strand
CATCCTTCAAACTCAGACGCTGTCTAATAAATTAAAACAATTAGCAGAAGGAAAAACAGATGCGTTTCTAAGTCAGTTGACGAGTAAGCCAACTAATGCAGACCTGTACGCTTATGTAGTGAATGATCTAAACCCATATCTGTCCTCAGTAAGGGAAAAGTATGGAGAAGAAGCGTTCCTAGAATTCATGACGCCTGAGCAACTTGCTGATCAACTGACCAAATCCATTGATCCACTCAAGACTCCAGAGGCCTGGGAAGAAACGCTTAAGCAATATGGAATTGATAGTACAAATAAGTCAGTAGAAGAAGTAAGAAATTTAATCCTGGAAACAACAAGAACTGCTCCCGCTGAAGATATTAGAAGCTCCATTAAAAAACTAAACGAAAGCAAAACAACGCCAACACAAAAAAACCTAGGTGTTGATTATATACAAAGAGAAGCTGATGACGTTGCCAAAAGTTCAGGCAAAGAAACTGCCTTGTATGGTTTGTTTAAAAACTCTGGGTACGGCGGAACAGAAGACGAATTTTATAAAGAGTTTATGCCAGACGCAAAGCAAGAAGATAGGGAATTAATGTCTGGAGTGTTGAGGAAGGATAAAAGTAAACCAGGATTTAATATAGATACATCAGATCCCTTTGCTGCAATTGGGTCTCTTGAATCTTTTTTTGGAGATGATACAAAAACAAAAACAACAACAAGTGAAAAAGAACCCGACTACTTTTCATTATTTGGAGATGCTGAAAAGAAAGCCGATCAATCTTCGTCTCAAAATTCTGCTTTTGATATTTTTAATTTCTAATGGCTGACAAACGAAAGAAAGCTGCTACTGCCGCCAAGCGTTATCAAAAAAGCGAAATGGCTTGTAACAAACCACAAAAGACCCCTGGTCATCCCACCAAAAGTCATATTGTAAAGGCTTGCGAAAACGGTAAAGAGAAGTTGATTCGCTTTGGAGAGCAAGGGGCTAAAACCGCTGGCAAACCAAAGGAAGGTGAGTCTGATCGCATGAAACAAAAACGTGCTAGTTTTAAAGCTAGACACGCAAAGAATATAGCTAAAGGAAAAATGTCAGCCGCATACTGGGCAAATCGTGAAAAATGGTGACTTAAATGAACAAAGTAAAAACAACGCTACAAAAGAAAGAAGGCCGTCCCAAAGGAACTAGACAGGGTCAAGGAATGAATTCCAAACCTAATCACGGAAGAAAAAAATCCCGTGGGCAGGGAAAGGGCTAACACCTTTAAGTAATATCTGTTTATCATGGGATGTAACTGAGTTATGTCTTATGTCTTCTTTTGCGCGGGCAATTGACATCATTAAGAAATATGAGGGATACAGTGAACACGCTTATCCTGATTCCAGTACGGGTGGAGCGCCCTATACGTTTGGTTACGGATCACAATACTATCCAGACGGGACAGCGGTAAAGAAAGGTCAGTG
>DATKVU010000057.1:0-1064 GCA_035529915.1 Clostridia bacterium | reverse complement strand
TTTGAAAATAAGCAGACATCTTCATCGCAACCGCAGTGTGTTCAGCCGATGGCTTCTGCTCTTCGTGTAACCATTTAACGGAGCCTTCTGGACCCCGTTGTTTGATTATCTCTGTGGCTTTCTTTTCTGTTTCGGCGTGGGTCTGTGGTTTATAAGTAAGTTTTGTGGCCGGAGCCACTTTACCCTCGCCTTTTTCTTTAACAGTTTGGGGAAAACTTAATAACTCTTCACCGGGCTTTTTCTCCGGTTCTAGTTTTGCTGGCTCTGCTGGCTTTGGGGCTTCGGGCTTTGCGGTTCCTGTTTCTGTGACCGTTCCACCTTTCTCAAGAGCGCCCGTATCTGCGCCTTCGCCGCCCGGTGCGAGTCCACTTGGTCTATCTGGCTGTAGCCCATATTGTTTACCTCCTTCAAAGGTTACTCCACGTCCGGCCTTCTTGGCCTTCAGAAGTTGTTGGTCTGCGGGTATAAAATCTTTTCCGTATCCTGCGGTGAAATTAACATCCGTCAATTTACCGTCCGCAAAGACCACCTCTCTGAGTTCCTTACGTGCTGCCTCTGTAGCTCTTAATATATCTTCTTTTTTGGATTTAGCAAACTTTATAAATAATCCCTCATCCCCACCTACCCGCATCACATCACCATATTTGCCTAAATGCTTATCTAATATGGCGAAATAGTCAATTAAAACGTCATCTCCTACATTGTGTCCAAAGGCGTCATTTATTCTGGTTTTAAAACCATCCAAATCAAAGGTGGCGACATCATCATATCCGTTTTTAAGCCTGGTTTCCCTGTCTGCCAGTTTGAATGTTTTTTTAATCCGACCCCTTGGATCTTTGGTCTCGATGATCTCCATGAGGCCCTTGTTTTTGCCGTATTGCCTTGTTTTTGCTCCAGTTAAGGCATCCAGTTCGGATTCTTTGGTGACTTTTTCCAGGTCACTGCTTAATGTTTTGATGTGACTGTTAAGGATTTCTCTTTCTTCCGGGGCCAGTTTTTTAATCACATCATTTGCTTTGGTAACGGCCTCAGCTTCGGCTATGCCTTGCTTTTTATAGCCTTCG